>NZ_JBXWSM010000005.1:0-106956 GCF_059613405.1 Ruegeria sp. BHSA118 | reverse complement strand
CAAAACTGGTCCGCCCGACGTGTAGCCTCCAATGGGGCCGCACCAACCGCGGCCGCAATGTTGCAACCGCCAGCAGGATCGCCAGCAGGGCAAACAGAAACCGCCCGTGACTGATCTGCATGGCGTGCAAGGGCGGCCCCAACGCATCCGTCCCCAGCGCCTTGGCCAGCAGCGTCGTCGCCGCGATAAACGCCGTGGCGGCAAAAATCAGCGCAGCGGCAAGCGGTGGATTGTGGTGCTTGGGTTCGAACATGGCCAAGCGGTGCGCCGTTGCACAGGCTTTGGCAAGGGCAAAATTCGATACCTGCAAAATACTGGCTTTCCAACCTGCTCAAGCATCGCTATACGGTCGACCATGATCAAACATGTGCATATCCAACTGCTCCGACGCCGACGCATCTTTGCGTAACCGGCCTGTTTGATCTCATGTGCCCTGCAAATCGGCACAGACCTCACCAAAATTGTTGACGAACAGGGCCTTCGTGTATCACTCACGAGGCTCATACTACCTGAAAAGGATGATCCCATGATCCCGTCCGTTCTGCCGACCTATAACCGCGCGCCCCTGACATTCGTGAAGGGCGAAGGCGCCTGGCTGACCGAGGCGGATGGCCGACGTTTTCTGGACCTCGGCGCAGGCATCGCCGTGAACGCGCTGGGCCATGCCCATCCGGCGCTGGTGGCCGCCCTGACGGAACAGGCCCATGCGCTGTGGCATGTCTCGAACCTGTACAACATTCCTCAGCAACAGGCGTTGGCTGACAAGCTGGTGGAACACAGTTTTGCCGATACGGTTTTCTTCACGAACTCCGGTACCGAAGCCTGTGAACTGGCCGTGAAAATGGCCCGCAAGTATTTCTATGACAAAGGCCAGCCCGAAAAGGTCGAGATCATCACTTTCGACGGTTCCTTCCATGGCCGGTCGTCGGCGGGCATCGCAGCGGCCGGGTCCGAGAAGATGACCAAAGGCTTTGGCCCGCTTTTGCCGGGGTTTGTCCACGTCACCTTTGGCGATCTCGACGGTGTCACCAACGCGATCACCGAGAATACCGCCGCGATCCTGATCGAGCCCATCCAAGGCGAGGGCGGTATTCGCCCCGTCCCCGACGCCGAACTCAAGGCGCTGCGTCAGATCTGCGACAACAACGGGCTGCTGCTGATCCTTGATGAAGTCCAATGCGGCGTTGGCCGGACAGGCAAGCTCTTTGCCCATGAATGGGCTGGGATCACCCCTGATATCATGATGGTCGCCAAGGGCATCGGCGGCGGCTTCCCGCTGGGGGCCGTGCTGGCCACCGAAGAGGCCGCCAGCGGCATGACCGCGGGCACCCACGGTTCGACCTATGGCGGCAACCCACTGGGCTGTGCCGTGGGCTGCGCGGTGATCGATCATGTGGCAACACCCGCCTTCCTGGAAAGCGTCAACCGCAAGGCGGGCCTGCTGCGGCAAAAGCTCGAAGCCCTGATCGCAGATCACCCTGAGGTGTTCGAAGAGGTGCGCGGATCGGGCCTGATGCTCGGCCTGAAATGCAAGGCGCTCAATATCGACGTGGTCAATGCGGGCTATGACAATCTGGTCATCACCGTTCCTGCCGCCGACAACGTGATCCGCTTGCTACCGCCTCTCACTCTGACCGAGGACGATATCGCTCAGGCCATGATCCGCCTCGACAAGGCCGCCAATCAGATCGAAACCCAACTCCAAACTGCCTGAGCTTCATCTTTACCCAAATACTCCGGGGGTGTGGGGGTTGGCCCCCACCGCCCGACCAGCCAAAAGCGAAGCGATATGAACCATTTTCTCGACATCCACAAAACCGATGCCACCGCGCTGCGGTCCATGATCGATCAGGCGGGCGCGATGAAACAAGCGCGTCTGGGCCGTCCCAAGGCCGCCCCTGATGACGAACAACCGCTGAAAGACCGCATGGTCGCGCTGATCTTCGAAAAACCCTCGACCCGGACGCGCGTGTCTTTCGATGTGGGCGTGCGCCAGATGGGCGGCCAGACCATGGTGCTGTCCGGCAAGGACATGCAACTGGGTCACGGCGAAACCATTGCCGATACCGCCCGTGTGCTGTCGCGCTATGTCGACATGATCATGATCCGGACCTTTGATGAGACCATCCTGACCGAGATGGCCGAATATTCCGACGTGCCCGTCATCAACGGCCTGACCGACCGCACCCATCCCTGCCAGATCATGGCCGACGTGCTGACGTTCGAAGAACACCGCGGCCCCATCGCCGGCAAAAAGGTGGTCTGGACCGGCGACGGCAACAACGTCTGCGCCTCCTTCCTGCACGCCGCTGGTCAATTCGGGTTCGATCTGACCTTTACCGGCCCGGCCCAGCTTGATCCGGAAGAAGAGTTCATGGGGTTTGCCCGCCAGAAAGGTTCGAAAATCGTGATCGAAAGGGATCCGCACAAGGCGGTGGAAGGCGCGGACCTCGTCGTCGCGGACACCTGGGTTTCGATGCATGATTCCCAGTCGGCCAAAGAACGCCGCCACAACATGCTGCGACCATATCAGGTCAATGCTGAACTCATGTCGTATGCCAAACCGGATGCGCTGTTCATGCATTGCCTGCCGGCCCACCGCGAGGAAGAAGCGACCTCTGAGGTCATGGATGGACCGAACTCGGTCATTTTTGATGAGGCCGAAAACCGTCTGCATGCACAAAAGGCGGTCATGCGCTGGTGCCTGGGCGTCTAAGGGCGCCGGCGGATTTCCCACACTTTCAGCTTGGCGAGCGTGGTTGCGCTCGCCAGCAGGACCAGTGTGCAAAGCGCTGTTTTGGAAATGACTTCCATCGTGCCTTCGATCAGCATGGCGTGAACAATACTGCCGACAATCGTCACCCCGGCCAGCGCGGTGTGGCTCAGCCGCCAAAGGCGAAAGCGCAGGCGCAGACGTTTGCGGAAGACCCCTAACAGGGCCGCCCCGAAAGCGGTCCACATGGCAATCACGCCCCAGGCCGAGAACGGCGTTGGAGATACGAACAACAACGCATCCACCACATCCGGCGGGCTCGTAAGCCACAACCCCGCGACATGGACCACAATCGCCAGCACCAGGGTCAGGCCGATCCAGCGGTGAATGTGGCGGCTCATCACTGCGGACAAGCCCGGAAGGTATCTTCCGGCCAGAAGCGGCTGCAGCAACAGCAGCCCCAAGCTCAGAATTCCGGCAAACCCAGCGACGATGTAAACCGGCTCTCGCCACGCCAGATAGGGACTGAAAGCCGCTGCTGCGACCGGTACCAGAAGCGCGGCGATCAATGCCACCCAGATCGCAACGCACTTTAACACCTGTCAGACAGGTTGCAGCACAAAATGTGCAGCAAGGGTTTTGTCCTTCGCGCTCGGCATCACAGGGCGCAGGAACACAGTCTCAAATTCACCGCTGTCATAGGCCAGATGCCCGTGCGGTTGACCGAATGCAGGAACGATCTGCGGCATTTCCAGTCGGAATTCACCCTTTTCATCCGTCAAGGTCGCCCCATGGCTTTGCGGGTCACGCTCGTGGCCTTCTGTGGTATGGGCCCAGATCTGAATGCGCTGGCCGGGCAGGGGGGCGCCATCGCCTGCCCTTCGTACGGTGCCGGTCATCCAGAACCCGCCGCCACCGATCCGGTCCACGATCGGCGCGCCGGGGCGATAGTTGTTCGATCCGCCCCGCATCGAAGGCGTCGGCGCAATCCCGGCTGCGCGGGCAGGCACCAAAAGCCCTGTGGCGCCGGTTGTCAAAACGGCAACACCTTGGGTGATCAGGGAACGACGGGACAGCAACGCATCTGTCATCTAGAAACCTCCAATACGCGATCCAACCTTGTCAGTCTGCGGCTTCCATCTGAAACATAGCATGTTTCGTTCAAAATCCGAGGCCGTGCGCGGTTGGATCCCCGCACCCTCACGGTTCTGTGAGTGATTCCGGGTCGTCGAAACGAATCTCTTTGACCTCTGGCGGTGCCTGATGCGATGCTCGGGGCCATCGAACCACATCGGGATGACCCTTCCATGACGACGGCAGACCTGGTCACACAGGAAGACATTGCCGCCTTCCAACGCGATGGGGCTGTTGTTCTGCGGTCGACATTCTCATCCGAGTGGTTGTCATTGCTGCGCGCAGGTATCGACGCCGACCTTGACACGCCGACCGATAATTTTACCCGTCACACCAAGGATCCGAACGCCCCGGGTTATTTCGAAGACTACTGGGCCTGGAACAAGATCCCGCAATTCGACGAATTCGTTCACAAGTCGCCCTGCGCACCGCTTGCTGCCGGGTTGCTGGGGGCGCCGTCCATCAACCTTGTCATGGACAACTGGTTCCTGCGCGAGGCCGGCTCGACCTCGCGCCCGCCCTTCCATCAGGACCTGTCTTACTTCGACTTCGAAGGAACGATGTGTGTCCTTTGGTTGCCGCTGGAACCCGTGACCAAGGAAAATGGCATCGCATTCGTGAAGGGCTCACACCTGTGGGACAAGCTGTTCATGCGGGTGCGGTTTGCCGATGGTCATCCCAGCTATGAGCCCACCGAAGTCGCCGGGCTGACCTATCACCCGCCACCCGACGTCAATGCCGACCCCGGCGCGTATGACTTGTTGCAATGGGATCTGGAACTTGGGGATTGCATCTTTTTCGACATGCGAACGCTGCATGGCGGGCTGTCCTCGACCACGCCGTCGGAAACGGTGCGCCGCTTCACCCTTCGCATGACGGCACCTGATGGCGTCATCCGGTATCGCGGCGACTGGGCCAAGGACGAGCGCGCGCAGTTCGAGGCGGCAGGCTATGGCGAGGGGGATCGGATTGACGGACCGTTTTTCCCGCAACTCTGGCCGCGTTGATCGGAACGGCGCCGCACTTAATCTGTGCGATTGTGCACTTTATGGGCTGCTTCGCGTGGCTATTTCTTACCTGAGTGAACGCGGGTGGCCTGACCATCTGCAACGAAGGGAGTGCTGAAATGAGTTGGAACCCGACACACAATCCGGACTGCATCTCGGAGAATCCGGCGCTGGACACGTTGATCATCCCGCGTGCCCGTGACCTGGGAGGGTTCGAAGTGCGCCGTGCGTTGCCTTCGGTAAAACGACAGTTGGTGGGCCCGTTCATCTTTTTCGATCAAATGGGGCCGGCTGAATTCATCACCGAAGGCGGCATCGACGTGCGGCCCCACCCCCATATCGGACTGGGCACGGTCACTTATCTGTACCAGGGCGAATTCGAGCACCGCGACAGCCTTGGCACACATCAGATGATCTATCCCGGCGAGGTCAACTGGATGGTCGCAGGCCGCGGTGTCACCCATTCCGAACGCACCAGTGATGAGACCCGAGGCAGGAAACACAGCCTGTTCGGCATTCAGACCTGGATTGCCTTGCCCGAAGCGCATGAGGATATGGCCCCGGATTTCGAACATCACAAACAGGCCGCGCTGCCGCATCTTCAGGATACCGGCGTCAGGGCCCGGTTGATCCTGGGTTCGGCCTATGGTGAGACCAGCCCGGTCACGATGCTGTCCGAAACCTTCTATCTCGACGTGCAATTGGAACCCGGCGCGTCCTTCCCCCTGCCTGACGATCATGAAGATCGCGGTGTCTATGTCACGCAAGGTTCGGTCGAAATCGCGGGCGACAGGTTTGACGAGGGCCGCATGATGGTGTTCCGGCCCGGGGACAAGCTGTCTGTCAAGGCCGGTGCGCTGGGCGCGCGGCTGATGCTGCTGGGCGGAGCGACCCTGAATGAAGACCGCTACATCTGGTGGAATTTCGTTTCGTCTTCGAAGGAAAAGATCGAAACTGCAACTCGTGAGTGGAAAAGCGCCGATTGGGCCAAGGGTGCATTTCAACTGCCTCCGGGTGACGATCAGGAATTTATCCCTATTTCCAAAGAGCTTGAGCGCACCAAACCCCGGCTGGCCGCCAGCGCGTGACGTCAGCGGCAAGCGGGCTTGTGTCACGGGCCGTTTGCGGTGATCCTTTTGGGGTGTACCGGAGGGGGTATCATGAAACTTGTCCTTGCTGGCGCGGGCAGCATTGGCTGCTTCTGCGGAGCCTTGCTGGCCCGGTCGGGGCACTCCGTGACCCTGCTGGGACGCGCACATGTGCTGGACCCGATCCGTGAGCACCGGCTGACGGTCACGGATTTTGACGGCCTTGATTACACGGTCACGCCGGACTCTCTGGTGCTCAGCGAAGATCCGGCCTGCCTGGGCCGGGCCGAACTTGTCATCGTCACCGTCAAATCGGGTGCAACCGCAGACATGGCCGAGCAAATTGAGCGCTTTGCGCGGCAGGATGCCCCGATCCTGTCCTGGCAAAACGGTATCGAAGCTGCCGCAACATTGCGTGAGGCCTTGCCGGGGCGCGATGTGCGTGCGGGTATGGTTCCGTTCAACGTGGTGCCAAACGGCCCCGCCACCTATCATCGGGCCACGTCCGGAGAGATCGTCATCCAAAGCGGCGCCGGTGAACTGGCCGCGCAGCTGAGCAGCGCGGACCTTTCCGTTATATCCAGCGACCAGATCGAGGCCGTGCAATGGGGCAAGCTGGTGATCAACCTGAACAATGCGCTCAATGCCTTGTCGGGCCTCACGCTGGTGGATCAGCTGATGAACCGCGACTGGCGCAATCTCATGGCGGATCAGATGTCCGAAGCGCTGACTGTGCTGAAGGCGGCGGGGCATCCCGTGGCCTCGACCACACCGCTTCCGGCATGGATGACCCCGCATATTCTGCGACTGCCGACACCGCTGTTCACCCGGATCGCGGCCCGGATGCTGACAATCGACCCGCATGCGCGAACGTCCATGGCCTATGACCTCATGGCCGAGCGCCAAACCGAAATTGACAGCCTGCAAGGCCATATCATTCGCATGGGTCACGAAACCGGCGTGCCAACACCCATCTGCACGCAGGTGTCCGACCTGATCAAACACGCACCCGATCACCCGTTGTCGCCGGAACAGATCAGGCTCTGACGTTCTCCCTCAGGCGAATGCGGTCAGTACCCAGTAAATGACGGCCGACATGGTTGCGGCGGCGGGCACGGTGACTACCCACGCGGCCACGATGGTCATGAAATGCGACCGCCGTACCAGCTTGCGACGGCGGTATTCTTCCGGGGCAAGGCGTTGTGCTGTGCGTTGAAGCTTTCCCTGTTTGCGCCGGCGCTCGGAATCCCACTCGCGGTAGAAGCCGACGCCAAAGACTGCTCCAACGGCGATATGGGTCGAACTGACCGGCAGGCCAAGCCAGCTGGCCAGAATCACAGTAATCGCCGCCGACAGGGCGACGCAAAAGGCGCGCATCGGGTTCAGTTTGGTGATCTGGCGGCCCACCATCCGGATCAGCCTGGGGCCGAACAGGAACAGACCGAAGGAAATCCCGAACGCCCCGATGATCATCACCCAAAGCGGGATTGGAACTTTCGCGGCAAACTCTCCGAACTCGACCGCGTGGACAATCGCGGCCAGCGGGCCGACCGCATTGGCCACGTCATTTGCGCCGTGGGCAAAGCTCAGGAACGTGGCCGAGATCACAAGCGGCAGGCCAAACAGCGTTTTCAGCGACCGGGTCCGGTTCTCCATCCCTTCGGATCTGCGCTTGACCCACGGGACGGTCACGGACCAGGTCAGCAGCCCCACGCCCAACCCGATCAACAGGGCCATCTTGGGATCGATATGCACGATCCGTTGCAGGCCTTTGACGGACAGATAGGTAGCAAAGGCCCCCGCCATCACCGCCAAAAGGATGGGTACCCATTTGCGCGCCGCGGCGATCTTGTCGTCCTGATTCTGGATTTTCGACTTGATCAAAGCCAGAAAAGCCGCGGCAACCGCCCCTCCAAGTATCGGCGAAATCACCCAGCTGGCAGCAATTGCACTCATCGTGCCCCAGCTCACCGCACTCAGGCCCGCTGCTGCAATGCCCGCACCCATGACCCCGCCTACGACGGAATGCGTTGTGGACACAGGGGCGCCGATCCAGGTCGCCAGATTGACCCACATGGCCGAAGATATCAGCGCCGCCATCATGGCCCAGATGAACACTTCGCTGTTTTGCACCGAGGCGGGATCGACAATCCCCTTGGAGATGGTCGAGACCACGTCACCCCCCGCAAGCAACGCACCAGCGCTTTCGGCGATGGCGGCAATCACGATGGCGCCGCCCATGGTCAGCACATTTGCACCGACCGCAGGGCCCATGTTGTTGGCAACGTCATTGGCACCGACATTAATCGCCATATAGGCCCCGAACGCGGCCGCCGCGATCACGACATGGCTGCCATCCACCCGACCAAACAGGACCGCCGCCGTCAGCCCCGCCAGCGCCATGAAGGCCAGCGCGACCCCCGGTGCCAGCAAGTGGCGCGCGACATGGATGTTGGCGGTTTCGACCCGTGAAATTCGGTGCAGGTCGCTGTCCAACGTTTGCCAGCGTGGTTTTGGATTCGTGTCAGACATGAACTTGGTCAGATAGTGAAGGATCGTGCGCCACTAACGGTATCCGGCTGCTCAGGCAAGCTGGGTGCCATCGAAATGTTGCGATTTCCTTACAGTTTGCGCAACAAGGCCTGAAGTTCGGGCTCTTGCACCAGGGTGGCCGCTTCAGCCGGCCAGAACCAGCTGCGCTCGCGCTGGTCGGCCTCGGGAAAGTCGTCCGCCAGCGCGCGCACCGAAATCTTGTAGACATTGGTCAATACCGGTTGCGCTGATCCGTTTTTGAGGATCTTGTCGTAGGTGAATTGGCCGACGGGTTCATCGTGAACTGCATCCGCGTGCACTCCGGCCTCTTCCCAGGCCTCCTGAAGGGCTGTTTCCGTGCCACTCAAACCATCGATGGGCCAACCTTTCGGGATGATCCAGCGTTTGGAGTCGCGGCTGGTGATCAGCAGGACCTGATTGTGCCCGTCATGAACGCGGGTGCATAACGCCGCAAACTGCACCCGTCGGGGGCGCAGGAACAGCGGTCGCCCGACCTCTTCCCAGATATTTTGCAGCCATGCATTCATCAATTTTTTTGTCAGTCTACTCTATGCCTTCAAAGTTGATATGACTTAACAACGGAAAAGGTGAGTTTCAATTAAACCTTCCAGTTTTGGCACGTTCTTGAAGGTTTTCCGGGTGAATTTGTGGATTTTTGGACAAAGCTCGGGCTTTTCTGACGGCTCTAGTCACGTCTGCGTTTTGCCCTCAGCGTGGGATCAGCCTGGGTCGGGTCTTCGGGCCAGGGGTGTTTGGGGTATTGCGCCCTCATGTCCTTGCGTACATCCGCATAAGAGCCCGCCCAGAAACCGGGCAGGTCGCGCGTTATCTGGATCGGGCGCTGCGCCGGTGACAGCAGAGTGATCTTCAAAGGCTGGCCGCCGATTGCCGGGTGTAGGGTCACGCCGAACACTTCCTGCAAACGGACCGAGATTTCCGGCACGGCCGCGCTGTAGTCAATTGGCACCTTGCGCCCCAGCGGCGTTTCAAATGACCCCGGAGCGCGCCGGTCCAGTTCCTGCGTCTGCGCCCAGTCCAGCCGCGCGCGCAGGGCGGGCAAAAGGTCGAATTTCTTCCAGTCTTCAGCGCTTTTGACGCCCGACAGCATGGGCAACAACCAGTCCTCCATGTCGGCCATCAGGCCTGCGACCGAAAAATCGGGCAGATCGACGCCATCGGCGCGCACCAGCTCGACACGGGCAGCCAGGCGCGCGGCGGCACCCTCCAGCCGCAGGCCCAGATCGCGTATCCCATCCAGCATAGCGCGCGCCACGGCGTCGTCCGGGACGTCCTTCCAGATGCGGTCATCCAACGTGATTGCGCCGAACCGCTCTTGCCGCCGCGACACGACCCGCCGCTCGCGTTTGGACCAGGCGCACGTCTCGATCCAGCCGATCTGATCCGCGAACAGATCGCGGATGTCGCGTTCCGAAATCTGGGTGGCCATCCGGACCTTCGCCTCGCGCGGGTTGCCATCCGTGTCGATGACGACCAGAAACGGAGCGCTGGCCAGCGAATCCGCACTATCCAGAACAACGCCTTTCCCCCCTGACAGCACATAGCGCGGCGCGTCACCCTTGCGCCGCTGCCCGATGCGGTCAGGATAGGCCAGCGCAGCCATGGCGGCGGGGCTCAGATCGGCCGAGTCGCCCTTGGCCTGTTTCCGCAGCCGTCTGGTCTCGGCATTGATCCGATCCACTGCGCCCATGTTGACCTGCCAGACCCTGTTGCGCTGAAAGGTCCGGGGGTCGCGCAGCGCCTCTTGCCGCAGGGTGATATCCACCGGCGCACCGCGAAGGGGATCACGCTCTGCCATCAACGCCGCCAAGGGGGCGGCGCTCGGACCGGCCCGCACAAACATGTGCCCCAATCGGGGATGCAAGGGCAGTGCAGCCAGGGCGCGCCCATGATCGGTGATCCGCCCATTGGTATCGAGCGCGCCCAGCATTGTCAGCAAAGCCCGCGCCTCGGCCATCGTCCCCTCGGGAGGCGGAGTCAGAAAGGCAAGATCGGCCGGGTCAGCGCCCCACAGGGACAGCTCCAACGCCAGCCCGGTCAGGTCCGCCGCTTCGATCTCGGCAGGCGGGTAGGCGGCCAGCGCACCGTCTTCCCCCTTCGACCAAAGCCGGTAACACACCCCTTCGGCCACCCGTCCGGCCCGGCCCGCGCGCTGTGTGGCCTCGGCCCGGGTCACCCTTTCGGTCACCAGCCGGGACATGCCCGATCCTGGATCGAACCGAGCCCGCCGGGCCTGTCCCATATCCACCACAACCTTGATGTCCGGGATCGTCAGCGAGGTTTCGGCGATCGACGTCGCCAGCACAACTTTGCGCCCTTGTTCCACCGGGGTGATCGCGGCACGCTGGGCCGCAAAAGGCATGGCTCCGAATAACGGGCGCACCACGCAACTGTCGGGCAACCGACCGTTCAAAAGGCCTTCAGCGCGTCGGATTTCGCCCTCTCCCGGCAGGAAAACCAGAATTCCGCCGCCGGACTTCCGGGTCTCACGCTCGGCCTGCACCACCAGATCGATCAACGCATCCAGCCGTCGCGCTTGCGGCCCCAATGGCCGATCCAGCCAGCGCGTCTCAACCGGAAAGCTGCGCCCGTCCGATGTGACCAGAGGGGCCGCCATCAACGCACCGACGGGATCCGCATCCAGCGTGGCTGACATGGCCAGCAGGATCAGATCGTCCCGCAATGCGTCGGACACCTCGAGGCACAAGGCCAGCCCCAGATCGGCGTTCAGAGACCGTTCGTGGAACTCATCGAAAATCACTGCGCCAATTCCCGGCAGATCCGGGTTGGATTGCAACATCCGGGTCAGGATGCCCTCGGTCACCACCTCAATCCTTGTGTCTTTCGACACTTTCGCCTCGCCGCGCACACGGTAACCCACGGTCTGGCCTGCGCGTTCTCCCAAGGTTTCGGCCATCCGTTCGGCCGCGGCCCGGGCCGCCAGTCGCCGGGGTTCCAGCATCACGATCCTGCCTTCGCACAAACCCGCCTCGAGCATTGCCAGGGGAACCCGTGTGGTCTTGCCCGCCCCCGGCGGGGACTGCAATACCGCGCGACCCTGCGCGCGCAATCTGTCCAGCAGTTCGGGAATGGCGTGGTCGATGGGCAGGCGTATCGTCATCCGGCTCTTATCCGCGATCATGCAGGTGGCGTCCAGTTCTCGCGCCGCGCGCGTTCTGGTGACACCGGGGCGGCTGGTCCAACCCTGATGGGCCACGCCACGCACGAATTGACGCAGCTTTCGCTTTGATCGCATTTCGGGGAAGCTGCGGTCTGGACAAACGCCCCCAGAGCACGGCAACTATTCCTGCCTCTAGGATCGGGACAAGAATGCAGACAGACAGCCTCAGCGACAGGATTTTGAAGGGCGAGCGCCGGGCGCTGGCCCGCGCGATCACACTGGTGGAAAGCAATCGCGCCGATCATCGTGCACAGGCCAGCGAGATGTTGGCCCAGCTCGCAGGATCCGGGCGCCAGGCGCTTCGGATCGGTTTGTCGGGTACGCCCGGGGTGGGCAAGTCCACCTTCATCGAAAGCTTTGGCATGATGCTGACAGGGCAGGGGCTGCGTGTCGCGGTTCTGGCCGTCGATCCCAGCTCGGCCCGTTCGGGGGGCTCGATTCTGGGGGACAAAACCCGGATGGAACGCCTGAGCCGCGAGAAGAACGCCTTCATCCGCCCCTCCCCCAGCCAGAGCCATCTCGGTGGCGTCGCCCGACGGACCCGCGAGGCCATCGCCCTGTGCGAGGCCGCAGGCTATGACGTGGTGCTGATTGAAACTGTGGGCGTCGGGCAGTCCGAAACGGTGGTGTCCGAATTGTCGGACCTGTTCCTGTTGCTGTTGGCTCCGGCGGGAGGGGACGAATTGCAGGGTGTCAAACGTGGCATCATGGAGATGGCCGATATCATCCTGATCAACAAGGCGGATGGCGACCTGAAGGCCACGGCGACCCGGACATGCGCAGACTATGCCGGCGCGCTGCGATTGCTGCGTAAGCGCCCGCAGGATCCCGAAGGTTTCCCCAAGGCAATGACCGTTTCAGCGATCGAAGAACAGGGGCTGGAGCAAGCCTGGGACGAGATGCAATCCCTGACCCGATGGCGCCGCGACAACGGTATCTGGGAAGCCAACCGTGCCGCCCAGGCGCGATACTGGTTCGATCAGGAGGTCCGCCATGCCCTTCTGGCCCGGCTCGACACGCCGCAGGCCAAGGCCCAGATGGAGCGCCTGAACGCCGAAGTCTCGGCCGGGCGTCTGAACCCGGCCCGCGCGGCCGAGGAACTGCTTGGCACGCTGAGCTGACGGGGTGAAAGGGGGCAAGGTTTGAAAGGCGGACGCAAAATGAAAGAATTCGTCCGGTCCGTCTTGACCCTTCCTGCGATTCCCACTACACGCATCCAACCAGTTTTCGGGCGCGACTTCGGGTTGTGCCCCTTGTGATTTGGCCGAGGGCTTTGTGCCCGGCCTCCAGAAACAAAGGAAGAAACCATGTCGCGTCGTTGCGAACTGACCGGAAAAGGCCCGATGACTGGCAACAATGTCAGCCATGCCAAAAACAGAACTCGTCGTCGTTTCCTGCCGAACCTGAATGACGTTACCCTGCAGTCCGAGACCCTGGGCCGCGGCGTCAAACTGCGCATCTCGGCAGCCGCTCTGCGTTCGGTTGACCACCGCGGTGGTCTGGACGCATTCCTGGCCAAAGCCAAGGATGAAGAACTGTCGGCGAACGCGCTGAAAGTGAAGAAGGAAATCGCCAAGGCGCAAGCCACGGCCTAAGCCTTTTCGCTTACGGTATTTCAGGCCCTGCACCTCTGAGGTGCGGGGCTTTTTCGTTTTGAGACACCCGCTGCCGCCTTGCATTGTTTTCAAATTCGAAATTATTTCTCGCCATTGGTGAATTGCTTCACATACGGAATGCCGAATCTGACCTATCGTCTCTGCCATTCATCAGGCGGGGGCCTCACTATGACGTTAAAAAGTTTCTACCTTTTCCTGTTTCTGGCCGCGGTTTTTCGCAAAGCAATTTCGGCTTGCACGCGGATGCAGCGCAGGGTGAATCGTTCCCACACCAGCTTCAATACAAGCAAGGTGAAACGACCGGGAATTGATTACTGAAACCGGCTTCAAGCGCGACCCTTTGGCGCTTGAAGCTACTCTGCCGACTGACCTATACCCCGGTCAGGATGAGACCAGCCATAAAACGATTCCTGCCTTATGTTCTGTCCCTGCTTTTGGTTCTGACCGGGCAGGGCCTTGCTGTGTCCCGCGGCATGGACAAGGCTGTGGGTCAGATGGTGTTGTGCACAGGCACCGGTCCGGTCGTTGTCTATATAGACGAAGACGGACAACCCACCGCGCCACCGCATTACTGTCCGGACTATGCGCTGTCCCTGATGGGCGCGGTCGCTATTGCCCAGCCGCCCATGCCTATGGCGCCCGAGCGGGCGCAGATAGCGCCGCTGCGGCATCTGGTCAATCAAATCGCCTTGCCGGTTCCCGGCACCCCGGCGCGCGCGCCGCCTGTACGCGTTTGAAAACAAAACTTTTTTCAAACCTACAATACAGGAGAGGCACGATGTCCCTCAAAACTACTCTGTTTGCAACCCTGGCCGCCGTGACCCTGGCCATGCCCGCTTTTGCCGAAGGCACTATCAAAGTTGATGACGCCTATGCCCGGTCGTCGGGAAAGACCGCCAAGGCAGGTGCCGCGTTCATGATGATCCAGAATCTGGGCGATGCGGACGACCGTCTGGTCGGCGTGACGTCGGATGCCGCTGCCCGGGTTGAACTGCATACGCACAAAGTCGACGAAAATGGCGTGGCCAAGATGGTGCATGTCGAGGAAGGCTTTGCCATTCCGGCAGGCGAAACCCACATGCTGAAACGCGGCGGCGACCACGTGATGTTCATGGGGCTGACCGAACCGTTCGAACAGGACGCCATGGTTCCGGTGACGCTGATCTTTGAAAAGGCTGGCGAGGTTGAGGTCGAAATCCCGGTCGATCTGGAGCGTCAGGACATGGGCGGACACGGATCCCATTCGAACTAGGGCAACGCCTGTCTTCGGGCCGCGCTGCGGCCGTCATCCATGCGACAGGCCGGGCATTTCCCGGCCTGTTGTTCCTGCGGCCGCCGCCGGTGCTATTTGTTGACGGTTTTCATACCGACACGGTCACCGGCCTGGCGGAATCGGGACGCCAGCCAGAACATGACCGCGGCAATGGCCAGCGCCGAAAAGGCAATGCCCCATCCCAGTGCAACAAGCGCGACCGCTGGCCAGATCATCAAAACAAGCCCGACCACAAGCGCAACGAAACCCGAAACGCGCATGGAGCCGCGTTGGGGGTCTCTCTCGTGCATTTGCCCGGATGCCGCCAGCGAGCCGATCCCGATGATCAGCACCCATGCGCCCATCAGGAAAAAGGCGAGTTTGACCGTGCCTTCCGGCCAGATCAACAGGACAAGCCCGATCAGAAGCGCACCGATTGCAGCGCCACCCATCACCCCGCGCCGCCCCACGCCCAAAAGCGTCAGGCCGCCATCGAGGATCAGCAGCACACCAACCAGCCGCAGCAGCAACGCGATGCTGCCAGACGGCCAGAACAGCGCTGCAATGCCGACAAGCCCGGCCAATACTCCGCGCAGCAGAAAGGTCCACCACAGGCTGGAAAGCTGCTCGCCCAGCATGTCGCGCCCGGCCATGCTGCCTTCATCCAGAATTTCACCAGTCCGGGGGTCCTGATCCGTCATGTCTTGTCCTCCAGTCGTTTCGGGGGCAGTCTAACCGTATTAAGCGTGTGTTGTCTGTACCTTAAGTAAAGGGCGCAAGCAGGTGCCCGACCCATCGCGGAACTGTCTGGGTCGCTTTGCCGACAAGTCTTTCATCAAACCCGGATGCGCCCGGCGACGGTTCCAGATTGATCTCGATCGTCCGAGCGCCCGCCGCTTGTGCCTCGTGCACGAACGCCGCCGCCGGATAAACCTGACCCGAGGTGCCAATGGCGGCAAAAAGCGACGCGCTGGCCAGATGGTCATAAATTTCGTCCATGAAATAGGGCATTTCACCAAACCAGACCACATCGGGCCGGGCCGTGGGCCGCGTACAGGCGGGGCAGGATTCCCCAACCGCCATCTCGGGCGGGGCGGTCCAGCGATGGCCGCAGGCTGAACACAACGCACCCGCCAACGTTCCGTGCATGTGGATGACATCCTTTGCGCCGCCCGCCTCGTGCAGGCTGTCCACGTTCTGGGTTACGATCACGACGTCCCCGGGCCAGTCCCGTTGCAGCCGGGCCAGTGCTTCATGAGCGGCATTGGGTTGAACTTCTGAGGCCTGAACCCGCCGCGCATTGTAAAACCCTTGAACCAGTGCGGGGTCGCGGGCGAATCCTTCCGGTGTGGCGACATCCTCGATGCGGTGCTGGGCCCATAATCCACCCTCATCGCGAAAGGTGCTCAACCCGCTTTCGGCGGATATTCCGGCCCCGGTCAGAATCACGATCTTTTCCATTTCTCCTCCGCGCGGTACAGCTTGGTGCATGTCACACCGTATCCTCTTTGTCTGCCTGGGCAATATTTGCCGTTCCCCCGCGGCAGAGGGCGTTTTTCGCGCCCGCGCGCCGCATCACGTAACCGATAGTGCCGGAACCATGGGCTGGCACGCGGGGAACCCGCCCTATGGCCCGATGCAGGCAGCCGCGAAGGTCAGAGGAATCGATCTGGGCGACCTGCGTGCCCGTCAGTTCACTACTGCCGATTTCGACCGCTTCGACCTGATCCTGGGCATGGACGCCAACAACATCGCGGATATCGAGGATCTGCGCCCTGCCGGCAGTGACACCCCGGTGCGCCTGCTGACCGATTTCGCCCCTGAAACCGGCGCGGATCATGTGCCTGACCCATACTACACACGGGATTTCGACGGCGCGCTGGACCTGATCGAGACAGCGGTTGACGGCCTTGCTGCCTATCTGGACAGTTAACCGCCGATCACCCGCAGCGATCCGCTCAGCCAGGGCAGTTTGGCCAAAGCCGGGTCGACGATCTGGTTCTGCATCAGACGCCGGGTCATGCCCGCCACCTCCTGCGGCACCTGATCGGACCAGCCCGTTCGCGCCAGCAATGATATGCTGCGCGAGAAATCCCCGAACGGGGCAGGGTGGGCCTCCAGCCCGTCATGAAACCGCGCCGCGCGCATGAAGCCCAGCGGCGTCGTGATCGCCCAACCCAGACCCCGCGCAACCATGGCCATCAGCGCCATGTGCGAGCCGATCTCGAACCGTTCCTCGAACTCCTGCGCGCCGCGCGCCATATGCGCCTCGATCTGCCGGCTGATCAGCTGCTCGCGGGCATATCGCAGATACGGCAGGCTGTTCTGCACCGCCTCCACCCCGCCCGACCCTTGAGGTGCAACCAGAATGAACGGATCCCGGACCAAAGGGTACTCGACCACCCCCTCCAGCACTTCTCCGCTATGGGCGGTGACCGCCATATGCAGGCGTTGTTCGGCCAGGGCCCCGAACAGATCGAGGCTCGACAGGGTGATCAGTTTGAAATTCGATCGGGTCAGACTGTCTGCCAGCAACGTGGCCAGCCGCGGGGTCAGATCATTGTCGAAATCGTCGATCAGCCCGATGGACAGCGTGGTCAGATGCCCCAGATCCATGACCGACAATTCGCTTTGTGCCATTTGCAGCTCGGCCAGAACCGCCTCGGCACGCACCAGAAAGCTGCGCCCGGCCTGCGTCAGGCGCATCGGTCGGCGCCCGTGATCGACCAGTTCGGTGCCCAGAGCCTTTTCCAGATTGCGCAACTGTTGGGAGACAGATGGCTGGCTGAGCCCCGTGATCTCGGCGGCCTGCGCCACCGATCCCGTCCGCGCCAACGCCTCGAACACCTCAAGGCCCCGCAGGGTCAGCCCTTTCATTACCATGCAATTTACCTTTCGCTGCGCCTTTCTGGGACGCAGCGTGGATCAGGTCAAGCATTCTGAATGGGTTAGCTGCAGATCGCCTGCGCCATCTGGCCAAAGTTCTGGTACCGATCCCACAGCGCATCATCGCGCGCGGATTTCGACATCTTCAGTACCTGCGCCTGATGCGGGTCCTTGAACCATTTCGCCACGGTCTTCTGATCACTTCGCGTCAACGCCTGATCCGCCACGCGCTGAATGCAGCTGCACCGGTCCCGCGTCGCGGCCGAGCGGTCCGACGCCATGCACGCCTGTCTGATCTGCGCCGCATCCGCGACCTGAACCACCGCCGTCAGCGATGCCGCACAAAATGCGATAATGAGGAACTGTTTCATACTCGAGCCTCGTTTTTGCCTGCCCGGACGGGTCTGACGCCCCTCTCGGTCTGCGGCGGAGTATGAATCAAACGGGCGCGCGGATCAATCATACGTTGCGAAAAAGTGATTGCACGAGCCGGAAACGATACAATCCCACCACCCCCGTAGGCCGGGCTTCAGCCCGGCACCGGTTGTGACAGGCCGAAAAGAGTCGCAGTGCCTCAGGTTCAGACCGAATGCTATTGAGAAAGTACGGTCTGTGACTTCATTGATGAGAGCAATAACCGACCTCCACGTATAGTGAATCGTTGTAGGGAGCGTTTCTTCTTAAATCGAACATGTAGTCATTTCCGACCGAAAATGCTCCACCCGGGTGGAAGTGTACGCCCCCGCAGTGCACAGATGCCAAAAATCCATTTTCAACGTAGATTTCAGTGCATTTTCTTGTGATGGGGTTTGTGACGGAATTTTTGGCTGTTTCAAAAGTTTGCCAGCAACGTTGCAGGAATTTCTCTGATTGCGTTTCGTAATCCAACTCGTCTGAAAGAGAGACTTTACAAAAGTTGTGATCATCTGGATCAACTTTCCAGAACTGGTATCGACTGGTGCTAAAGTTCTCAGAAATCCATTCTGAGTCTTTGTAGTTGAAGCCTTTGGACTGGACCCCCACACATTCAACACGAGTTCCTATGCTAATCTCGTAGTCGGTGGGGTTATCTAGTGATGGAGTCGCCTTCTCGTCGGCCAGGGCAACCTCTTCGCCCCAAGAGTCGACTATTGCGTTCACATCCTTCGCAAACAAGGAAGCTGGAAGAATAGTGAGACCGATAAAAATAGAAACATAATCAAATTTCATAACGTGTATTGTCCTGATTGAATGTGTTGCACGTTTGTCCTTGGAGCACGTTAAGTCAATTCCAAGCAAGCAAATCACAGCACAAAGGCCTATAGCACAATCAGAGACCAGCATTTTACGTAAGCAGGCATCAAAGGAGATGGAATATGATGACTACAAGTAGACCAACAGCTTAATGTTCTTAAGATGTTCCGTCGACTCGAAAGCGTCAGGTTTGGCACTGCGTTAGAAAGAAGATTTGCAGTTTGTATCGCGTTCATCATCCACCTTGACCAACCCACGATTCCTCTACATATCCCCAACCCATGACAGACCTCGCTCATATCCGCAATTTCTCCATCGTCGCGCATATCGACCATGGCAAATCCACCCTTGCTGACCGGCTCATTCAAGAGACCGGAACGGTCAAGGATCGCGACATGAAGGAACAGCTGCTCGACAGCATGGATATCGAGCGCGAACGTGGCATCACCATCAAGGCCAACACGGTTCGCATCGACTATACCGCCGACAATGGCGAGCAATACGTGCTGAACCTGATCGACACCCCCGGCCATGTGGACTTCGCCTATGAGGTCAGCCGGTCGATGCGCGCAGTCGAAGGCTCGCTGCTGGTCGTGGACTCGACCCAGGGGGTCGAGGCGCAGACGCTGGCCAACGTGTATCAAGCCATCGACGCGGATCATGAGATCGTGCCGGTGCTCAACAAGATCGACCTGCCTGCGTCGGACTGCGACCGCGTGGCCGAACAGATCGAGGATGTGATCGGCATCGACGCGACCGATGCCATTCAGGTCAGCGCCAAGACGGGGCAGGGCATCCACGAGACGCTTGAAGCGATCGTGAAACATCTGCCCGCACCGAAGGGCACTCTGGACGCGCCGCTCAAGGCGATGCTGGTGGATTCGTGGTACGATGCCTATCTGGGCGTGATCGTTCTGGTCCGCATCATGGACGGCACGCTGAAAAAGGGGATGCGGGTCAAGTTCATGTCGAACAACACCCTGCACCATGTCGACCGCGTTGGCGTCTTCCGCCCCGAGATGCAGATGGTCGACAGCCTTGGCCCAGGCGAGATCGGCTTCCTGACCGCCTCGATCAAGCAGGTCCGCGACACCCGCGTCGGTGACACCATCACCAATGACCGCAACGGGACCGAAGTCGCCCTGCCGGGCTTCAAACCCGCGCAACCGGTGGTGTTCTGTGGCTTGTTCCCGGTGGATTCAGCCGAATTCGAAGACCTGCGCGACGCAATCGACAAACTGGCGCTGAACGACGCCAGCTTCAGTTTTGAAATGGAAACCTCGGCCGCGCTGGGCTTTGGCTTCCGCTGCGGCTTCCTTGGCCTGTTGCACCTCGAGGTCATCCGCGACCGCATCGAACGCGAATACGATATCGAGCTCATCACCACCGCGCCCAGCGTGATCTATCACGTCTACATGAAAGACGGCGCGATGATCGAGCTGCACAACCCCGCCGACATGCCCGACCCCTCGAAGGTCGACCATATCGAGGAGCCGCGCATCAAGGCGACCATCCTTGTGCCGGATGAATACCTCGGCGATGTGCTGAAACTCTGCCAGGACCGCCGCGGCATCCAGATGGACCTGACCTATGCGGGTCAGCGCGCCATGGTCGTCTATGACCTGCCGCTGAACGAGGTTGTCTTTGACTTCTACGACCGCCTGAAATCGGTGACCAAGGGCTATGCCAGCTTCGACTACCAGATGACCGGCTACCGTCAGGACGCGCTGGTCAAGATGTCGATCCTTGTGAATGACGAACCGGTCGATGCTCTGTCGACCATGGTTCACCGCGACCGGGCCGAGATGCGGGGCCGGGCGATGTGCGAAAAGCTCAAGGACCTGATCCCGCGCCACATGTTCAAAATCCCGATTCAGGCGGCCATCGGAGGCAAGGTCATCGCGCGCGAAACCCTCTCGGCCCTGCGCAAGGACGTGACGGCGAAGTGCTACGGAGGCGACGCCACGCGGAAACGCAAACTGCTGGACAAGCAGAAGGCGGGTAAGAAGAAGATGCGCCAGTTCGGGAAGGTGGATATACCTCAGGAGGCGTTTATTTCAGCGCTGAAGATGGATGGATAATTCTTAGTTCGTGTAGTTGAAATCATATTCTGACAACTATATATTTTTAAAAAATATTTTTGAGGACAGAGTATGGATGACGGCCCATCGTTAGGAGTGTACGACTACTATTCTGCGGTTCTTGATGACTTCGATGCGTTCATTGAGCGCGGCATGTCTCGTTTTGATAGGCAGGCTTTCGCGTCGCTGCGAAGACGAACTTTTGCGCAACATATTTGGGCTGAAGCTGCTAGTGTATCGGCAGGAACTATCAGTAATTGGGAGCGCGGAGTTACCGTGCCCGATAGAGCTTATCGGAGAGCATTGATTTTGGCAGCGGAGGAACTCCGCGAAGAATATCGGTCGATGATCTTGTTTGATGATGTTGACCAAGGTCTCTTAATCGATCCAATCCAGACAAAACAGGAACTCAAACGGTCCATCCTTCGAGCTGCGCTAACTGATTTTGACTTGGATGCTGATGGTCGCCAAATTGTTCCAATTCCGTTCCGATCAGACTCACTGGACTATGAAGCCGATGAGTTTGTGTCTGATCGTTCGAACCTCCTAGAATCGCTAAACAAGCAAGCTGACGCCTTAATTGAAGAGTTGGCTGTCGGCTCAAATGTCGAATCCGATAAATTCATCAGACAACTGGAGCGCTATAAATCGGAATGTGCTCAAGATGAACCGAACCCGAGGCTATTGAACCGTTGGGGGCAGATCATCTCGAGAGGAGCGAACTCCGAAGATTTCAAAGCCGCCGTAAATCACTGGGACGATGAAGCGTTCCAAGGGTTTGAGCGAGATCATCTGGAGCTGATGCGGCTATACTTCCGCGAAGCGCTTGCTCGTGCTCAAGAGATCGACGCGGCACAACTTATTGCTGATGCGGAGATTGATGATGGGACACAATTCTCTGAGATTGCGAGCATGATGGAGAACGCAGTTGCTGCTGATGGAGAACCGCTTGTAGACAATTCTGTTCCAACAATCCTTAGGGATATTGCCAACGAAATGCGCGAATTGTCTGACGGAATTGTCTTCACTCAAAGTGAAGAGCGTAAAAAAGTTCTTAGACGGCGGCTTTCTGAGGCGTTTAAAACTGGATCTATTTATGTCGGACGCTTTGTGTTCTGCACGGCGCTGGTTGCTGCGGTCGCGAACCCAGTAACCGTTGGCTACGTTGGGAGCATTGCTTCGATTATCGGTGTTATTGAGATAGCTTCTCCGGGAACGGTTCGTTCAAAGTACGAAAAACTGAGAGAGATGTTCCCGATTCTACCTCCTTTGCCTGAGATAAAGAAGAAGTAGCTAGCTTACTTGCTTATTTGTTAAAGCCATCCGCCCGGCGGCACCGCCGGGCCGCGCCGACCCGCCCCCGTCAAACCAAAGGTTTGCCTCCGGCAAAACGGGCGGCGCGTTTGCGCCTCCCCTCGGGTCGGCGCTGCCCTCGTCGCCCTTGATCAACCGTTGCAATCGCGTTTGCGTTCCCGGGGCTCCGACCGTTCGTGGCCGGTGGTGCAGGTCCAGAAAACTAAAAAAATATCAAAATGACACTTGCAGCAAGGCTCCAGCCTGTTAACCTTTGTTAACGTTTTGATTTATTGGTAAAACTGGAGTTTCAAATGCGTCATTTCTTTCTGCTGGCAGTCATAACTACACTTGCCGCAACGACGGCTTTCGCGCATGGGGGCGGATGCCGGAAAGATTCACCTCCGGGGCAATGCTGCCACGCTGGCTCAAAGCCCTATCACTGCCATTGAATTTGCAGGGCGGGCGTCCTCCCGCCCTACAGTTGTGGAACGAATGTTCGAATTTCGGAGATACCACAATCGATGCTACACTCCCCCCATTCCAATTAATTGATAAACAGGGGGAATTGTCATGGATCAGACTCTGCGTTCAAGAACATCGATGGGCCGACTGGATCATTACTATTACATCATGCGGACGACAATTTTTGCCTATGTGGCGCTCGCTGCCATTATCGGGTTTGGCGCTCAAGGGATTTCGCTTGTTCTGATTGTTCTGGTCATTGCCACTGCGGCTTTTGGCATTCTGGCAGGCAGCACAGCTTTGGCCGATGTCGCGAACCTGCGGGACGACATGGATGAGGACATGGCGGCGTCGAATTTTGGCAAGGGTGTCAAGTCGCACAACATGAAAGGCTTGATCCTGACGTCAAATGTGTTGCTCGGCCTGATCGGGCTGGCCGAACTCATCGCGATTGTGTTCTGACCGGGTCTGTAACCAACCTCACAGCCCCAACTTCGCCCGCCTGCTAGTGTTGACCTAACGGCAACCTTGGCAGGAGGCCCAGATGTCCACATCCATGATCCCCATCATCGCCCTCGGATCGGCGGGTCTCTATTCCGTGGCCATGATCTCGATGAAGTTTTGGTGGAAAATTCCCGGTGTTGGCCTGACCCTTCTGATTGTTGCCACGCTGCTGGCCGCCGCAACGCTGGAACTTGCTGCGCTGCGCAACGAACGATTGGGCATCATCTATACCGGCATTCTAGGGGCCGAGGTCGTGCTGATCGCCATCGCCTCGTATTTCCTGTTTGGCGAGAACTTTTCCTATCGCGAGGGGATTGGCATCGCGCTGGTCATTGTCGGGACAGCTCTGGCCTGGGCCTGAAACTCCATTCTAAGCCCCTGCTGAACCAATCATGAAGTTTCCCTAAGGTAAGTTGTAACGGCCACGCGCCCTCCCAATCTGTTGACCAGACGAAAAGGAGAGAGCCCATGACCAGATTTATGACTGCCGGAGCAGCCGCTTTGGCCACGACCCTCACCCTTGGAACGGCCGCGCTGGCCGATACCACGCCCGACCTGCGCGGCACCTGGCTGGGGTCCTACACGACCGTCCAGCCCAGCCATCACTACAAAGGCGATCAGCCCCGCTTCAACCAGGCCGAATGGATGCTGGATGTCCAGATGCAGGAAGACAACGTCTTTTGGGGGCCCAGCAAGTGGCGCCGCGATGGCGATACCGAGTGGAATGAATACGAGGCCACCGGCACCATCAGCCTCGATGGGACGGGCAGTATCGGCATCGTCGAAACCTCACCTCTGCTGATCGGCGCGAATGCGTTGATCGATGCGCGGTACGAAGATGGCAAGATCTTTGCCGATTTCCGTAGCCTGCGGAACGGAACGACCTACAGCACCGTTCTGGAACGTCAGGTGAACTGAAGCGTGTCCGGCCCGGGCGATTGTAGGGGGTAAGTACCGCTGCTGCGATTTTGACTGCGGCGGAGGTTAGTAGGTTGCCACGCGCGGGTCGGACCGCTTCTCAAAAACGGAACAATCGTCTCCACAGCGAGGAGACGGGCCGGGCGGCAACTTCACCGCCTGCGACAGGATCCAGACCGCCCCGCGCAAGAATGCGGCGTTCCTCGGCACGGGTCATCTGGATCTCGCGAACCTTCAGCGCGGCTTCGCGCGCGGTGACATAGCTGCCGTCCGGTCCCGGTTCCATTCCGGGGATGTTGCGCCCCCGCGACCACATCCCGCGAATGCCCGACAGCGGGTGTTTCCACCCGATTTCGTCATCATCCTGCAAATGCCAGATCCGCTTCGCCTCGGCGACCGAGACCAGAGCGGCCAGCGGTTTGCCGTGCCGGGTCAGAATGATCACTTCGCGCTGGTCCTGTGCGCGGGTGACCAGAGCGCCCAAATTGGCGCGCGCATGGGAAATGGTGCAACGCATCGGCGAATCTCCGTATATACGATTCGAAAGATTGGTGGTCCGAGAGTTGTACAAATCCTGCAATTCTCAACTAATGGCGCGTGCGGTGGCCTTTGCGCCCGCAGCATTGGGCCCAAAATCGGAGTCAGGTTCAGGCCTGAAAATTTCCCGTGACAAACATGCGTGGAGTCGAAACTTCTCGGATTATCCACAAAGATTTCCCGGCAGATACCAACAGTTTATCCCCGTCTAATTTTCATGCTGCGGTGCTATTTTCTTGTCAGATACAAGGCGTGCTGCAACAGTCTGAGCACCACACAGGTTCTTAGGAACCGAAGGTGGGACGCAAAGGCCCGGGGGTCTTGGCAGAGAGACCGGATCTTAGGATTTGCGTTGAACTGCAATGGCTTACCGGTGGGTGATCAGCCGAACGAGGGTTTCGTGCCCAGGTCGGATGGCCACCTTCTCAGAAGGCCGATGCACGCTGCGATGTTCCTTCGGGGACAAGGCGGCCGTTGCAGTCTCTCAGGGGGCTGTAGCAACTGGATCGGGTGCTCTTCGGAGCGCATCGAACCGGTAAGGCGTCAGGAGTGTCCGAAAGGATGCATGCAAAGACCGCGTCTGCGCACCTGGCGCCTTTTCCTTTGCCGGATTTCGGTTTCATACAGGCTACCACTCACCCCTGCCGAAAGGGACCGGGGCTCTTCTGCGTGTGCGAAAGAGCCCCGATTTAGCGTCAGATGATGCAATGCCGCGTCTATGCACCTGTAAGGGCAAGTTACCGCGGCATGCCATGTCTTTCAACTATATATCGGTGAAAGGTCCACGCGCGGCGCAAAATAAAGTGTGTTACAGGCTTTCCTGCACGTCGGTTGCTGCGCCCTGGATGGCATCTCCGGCTTTTTCGATATCCCTGCCGGCACCCTTGGCGGTTTCGCAGGCAGTCAGTGCAAACAGGCTCAGGCCCATCAGAATTACGCGGATCATGTTCGTCTCCCTTGGTGCTCGATCATTTTTCGGTAGCACCTTTTTTCAGCCGGAGCCAGTTCCTAGGTCGGGCCGTCGCCGCAGAAGAGCTCGTAAACGACTTCGAGCATGCGGCGTGGACGATCATCCGCCAGACGATAATAGATGGCTTTGCCTTCCCTGCGAGGTATCACCAGCCCTTCAAGTCGCAAACGGGAAAGCTGTTGTGAAACAGCGGCTTGCCTGGCGGACAGCAATTCTTCCAGTTCGGTGACGGATTTTTCACCGGACACCAGATGGCAGAGGATCATCAATCTGCCTTCGTGGCTTATCGCTTTGAGAAAATTGGATGCGCGTGTCGCGTTTGTGACCATGCGGTCAAAATCTTCTTTTGACATGTCTTGGGACAGCTGAGGAAGTGCCATCGATTGAGTTCCTTGCAAACCCGTTGGCCGGGCGTTGTTTCCGTTACGTAAAGAGACGTGAGTGTGAGACCCTTCAGTACATGTTTCGTACATTCATTTCCATATGTATGAATCAAAATAGCGTGATGTATGAAAGGGAAGTTCGAATTGAACCTTGCCGAAACTCGGGGTGAGCGATGATCCACCTGTAGATGATTGGCGGATCGGTGCCGGAAACAACAGATGGTTTGTCTTGACGATTGATGATGATCGACATTCGGTCAGCGTTCTCACTTGCCCCCCTTGCAGCCCCCCTTAGCCGACACTAAGACTCAGGTAACACTTGTTGGGATATTGTCCCGATCCATAGCTAAACAGGCAGGTTACGAATGTTCGATCCCGTAGAAACCTACATGAATACACTAGTCCCCATGGTCGTTGAGCAGACCAGCCGGGGCGAGCGCGCCTATGATATTTTCTCTCGCCTGCTGAAAGAGCGGATCATATTCATCAACGGACCGATCCATGATGGGATGAGCCATCTTGTTGTGGCGCAATTGCTGCACCTCGAAGCGGAAAACCCCAACAAGGAAATCTCGATCTACATCAACTCGCCCGGCGGAGTGGTAACCAGCGGTTTGTCGATTTACGACACAATGCAATACATCAAGCCGAAATGTTCCACATTGGTGATCGGTCAGGCGGCCTCGATGGGATCGGTCCTGCTGGCCGGGGGCGAGAAGGGAATGCGCTTTTCACTGCCCAACAGCCGCATCATGGTGCACCAGCCCAGTGGCGGGTACCAGGGCCAGGCCAGTGACATCATGATTCACGCGGCCGAGACCCAAAAACTGAAGGATCGCTTGTATGACATCTACGTACGTCATACGGGACAGACGAAAAAGGCGGTCGAAAAAGCGCTGGATCGTGACAATTTCATGAGCCCGGAACAGGCCAAGGAATGGGGTCACATCGACGAGATCGTCGAAAACCGAGCGAAAATGGACACGGAAGAGGCCTGAGGCCGATACCCCGCGTCACCGGCGCGGGGGTCATTTTGAGATTGTAGCCGCCAGAGTGCTGGCCTAAGCTGCACACACAGGTGTAAGCGCCCCCGAAAAGGGGCGCAGGGACGAAGCCCGAAAGGTAGATCATGGCGACGAATTCAGGCGGCGATGGGAAAAACACGCTCTACTGCAGCTTCTGTGGCAAAAGCCAGCATGAAGTCCGTAAGCTGATCGCAGGCCCCACGGTTTTCATCTGTGATGAATGTGTTGAACTGTGCATGGACATCATCCGCGAAGAGACCAAGGCCAGCGGGCTGAAGTCATCTGACGGTGTTCCGACGCCCAAGGATATCTGCGAAGTTCTGGACGATTATGTAATCGGTCAGGCCACGGCAAAGCGGGTTCTGTCGGTTGCCGTTCACAACCATTACAAGCGTTTGAACCATGCACAGAAAGCGGGCAGCGATATCGAACTGGCAAAGTCGAATATCCTGCTGATCGGTCCGACCGGTTGCGGTAAAACGCTGCTGGCGCAAACGCTGGCGCGTATTCTGGACGTGCCGTTTACCATGGCTGACGCGACCACTCTGACCGAAGCCGGCTATGTGGGTGAGGATGTCGAAAACATCATTCTCAAGCTGTTGCAGGCGAGTGAATACAACGTCGAACGTGCGCAGCGCGGCATCGTCTATATCGATGAGGTCGACAAGATCACCCGCAAATCCGAAAACCCGTCGATCACGCGTGACGTATCCGGTGAGGGTGTGCAGCAGGCGCTGCTGAAACTGATGGAAGGCACCGTGGCCAGCGTTCCGCCGCAGGGCGGCCGCAAGCATCCTCAGCAGGAATTTCTGCAAGTGGACACGACGAACATTCTGTTCATCTGTGGCGGTGCATTCGCGGGTCTGGACAAGATCATCGCGCAACGTGGCAAAGGCTCGGCCATGGGCTTTGGTGCCGATGTGCGTGACAATGATGACCGCGGTGTGGGTGAGATATTCAAGGATCTGGAACCCGAGGATCTGCTGAAATTCGGACTGATCCCGGAATTCGTCGGTCGTCTGCCCGTTCTGGCGACGCTTGAGGACTTGGATGAAGACGCACTGGTGACCATCCTGACCAAGCCCAAGAACGCATTGGTCAAGCAATACCAGCGTCTGTTCGAACTGGAAGATGTTGAGCTGGGATTCACCGATGACGCGCTGAAGGCAATTGCCAAGAAAGCCATTGAGCGCAAGACCGGTGCGCGCGGCCTGCGGTCTATTCTCGAGGATATCCTGCTGGACACCATGTTCGAACTGCCGGGCATGAAAAATGTCAGCGAGGTTGTGGTGAACGAAGAGGCGGTAATGTCCGACGCGCAGCCGCTGTTCATCTATGCCGATGCGGCCAAGGAATCGGCCTCGGCGGGTTGAGGACGGGCTTTTGCCGCGACGGTGGGGCTTCAGTTGAACCGGTTCAGGGGGCTCTGCCCCCGCTGCCCTTTGGGCATCTCCCCCGGGATATTTGTAGCCAGATGAAGCTGTGGATCCGTCGCTCGCACATATGAGTGTCGGTGTAGTTAGGCGGTGGAAGCTTAAGCAAGTTTTCGAACAACAAAGGTGACGGATTTTGGCAGTGAAGCGCATTTCTTCGGGCGGTGAGTTTGAGGCGAAAGTCGGCTATTGCCGCGCAGTGGTTGCGGGCGGCTGGGTTCATGTCGCCGGGACCGTCGGGCAGGGCGAGGGCGTGGTGGCGCAATGCCGGTCTGCGCTGGACATCATCGGCAAGGCGCTGGCTGAGGCAGGCGCTGGTTTTGAAGATGTGGTTCGGGTCACCTACATGTTGCCGGACCGCAATGAGTTTGCGCCGTGCTGGCCGGTTCTGGCCGAGACGTTTGGCGCCAATCCACCGGCTGCGACGATGATCGAATGCGGTTTGATTGATCCGAAATACAGGATCGAGATCGAAGTGACCGCCTTTCTGCCGGAGTGACGCAGGTGGTATCAGGGGCACTGGACCTTGGCGGGCCTTTGGTCCATACCTTTCTTCGACGAAATGCCGGAGGCACCCGATGGGAATCCTGAACAGTCTTTTGCGAGCCGTGACCTGGTGGAATGGGTCGACTTTGAACACTCAGATCTACACTGCACGCAAGGGCGTGAAAGTGGGCGAAGACAATGAAGGCAACGTCTTTTACCGCAATGCCGATGACAGCAAGCGTTGGGTTATCTTCAATGGCGAGGCCGAAGCCAGCCGGGTTGATCCTGAATGGCATGGTTGGTTGCATCGCACTTGGGACGAGCCTCCGACAGATAGACCGCTGCCGCATAAATCCTGGGAAAAACCACATCAGGAAAACCTGACCGGCACTGCGCTGGCCTATGCTCCTGCCGGATCTCTGCGTCGCGCGGAACCGGTTGAACGTAAGGACTATGAGGCCTGGAGCCCGGAATAGACGAGGCGATAATGTCGACCCATAACTGGACCGAAGTTCTTGTCGGCGGCGTCGTATTGGCCGGTGCCGTGGCATTTGGTGTCTATGCCAGCCAATCGACGGGCTTGTCGCAAGGGACCGCTGGATATGAACTGGGTGCGTCTTTCAGATCACTGGAGGGTGTGGGTGTTGGCACGGACGTGCGCCTTGCGGGCGTCAAGATCGGAACCGTGACAGGCGTCACCCTGAACCCGGATACCTACCGCGCTGACACGACTTTCACGATTGCGGACGGCATTCTGGTGCCGGACGACAGTGCCATTGTCATTTCCTCAGAAGGATTGCTGGGGGGCAATTTTGTCGAGGTGATGCCAGGTGGGTCGCCATTCTACTTTGATCCCGGCGATGAGATCGAGGATACGCAGGGCGCGGTCAGCCTGATTTCGCTGCTGGTCAAGTTCGTAGCTGGAGACGGCAGCGAATGATACGCGCCGCGTTTCTTGCCTTGTTGCTGGCCGGCACTGGTGCGGCTGCGCAGCAGAAAGTTCAATCTGGACCCGGGGCAATGTTGCGGGGCCTGGACAAGGTGAACGGCCAGACTGTCGATGTTGAATTGCAGATCGGCGCGACGGCAGCGATTTTTGGGCTGGATGTTGCCTTGGGAGATTGCCGTTATCCCGTTGACAATCCAACGGGTGACGCGTTCGCCTATCTGACCATCTGGGAGAGCGGAAAGGCCGATCAGCTGTTTGATGGTTGGATGATCGCAACCTCCCCCGCGTTAAATGCGCTGGATCACGCGCGTTATGACGTTTGGGTCATACGGTGTATCACATCCGCCGCCGACTGATTCAGCGGTGCCGAGAAATCGGCGCTGTGGTTCAGGGCCTCTTCCAGCTCTTTCTTGTAGGCGCCGCGCGGAATTTCGATTGCGCCCAAAGAGGCCAGATGCGCTGTCAGAAACTGCGTATCAAACAGACGGAACCCGGTTTGCCTCAGGCGGTCCACAAGATAGGCGAGGGCGATTTTCGAGGCGTCCTTGCGCCTTGAAAACATGCTTTCACCAAAGAATGCCGCGCCCAGGGTTACGCCATAGACGCCGCCCACCAGCGTGTTGTTTTCCCAGACTTCCAGTGAATGCGCATGCCCGGTTTGGTGCAACTGGCGGTACAGGTCATGAAGTTCGGCGTTGATCCAGGTATCTGCCCTGTCGGCGCACCCGTCGACGACGCTGGAAAAGTCCTGGTCGATCGAGATATCGAACCCGCAGTTTCGGATACGGCGCGCCAGGCTTCGAGAAATGTGGAATCCGTCCAGTGGAAAGACGCCGCGGAACTTGGGATCGACCCAAAACAGGTCGGGGTCATCGCGATGCTCGGCCATCGGAAAGATACCGATGGAATAACCATGCAACAAAAGTTCGGGGGACAGGCTCATGTCAGGTATGAGGCAACCGGAGGGCATGGGCCCTCCGGTCCTTGGTGACTATTGTTCCATGTTCTCCGCAAGCCAGCGCTCCAGCCAGTGGATGTTGTACTCGCCGCTGTGCAGATCGGGTTCCTGCAACAAGGCGTGGAACAGGGGCACGGTGGTGTCGATACCGTCGACGATCAACTCTCCCAACGCGCGTTCCAGACGTGCCAGTGCTTCGGCCCGGTCGCGGCCCTGCACGATCAGCTTGCCAATCAGCGAGTCGTAATAGGGCGGGATCGAATAGCCGTCATAAAGCGCCGAATCCATCCGCACGCCCAGGCCGCCCGGCGCGTGATAGGCCGTGATCTTGCCGGGGCAGGGCGAAAAATTCGGCAGCTTTTCTGCGTTGATCCGAACCTCGATGGCGTGACCGTTGATCTTCAGATCGTCCTGACCGAATGACATCGGTTCACCCGCTGCGACAAGGATTTGCTCGCGCACCAGATCGACGCCAAAGATCCCTTCGGTGACCGGGTGTTCCACCTGAAGGCGGGTGTTCATCTCGATGAAATAGAACTCGCCCTTTTCATACAGGAACTCGATGGTGCCAGCGCCGATATAGTTGATCTTGGCCACCGCGTCGGCGCAGATCTTGCCGATCCGGGCGCGCTCTTCGGCGGTGATGCAGGGGCCGGGGGCCTCTTCAAAGACCTTCTGGTGACGGCGTTGCAACGAACAATCGCGTTCGCCCAGATGAACCGCATTTCCCTTGCCGTCGCCAAAGACCTGAATCTCGATATGGCGCGGCGTGGTCAGGTATTTCTCGATATAGACCTCGTCATTGCCAAAGGCGGCCTTGCCTTCGGCGCGCGCGGTCATGAAGGCGCTTTCCATCTCGTTCGCGTTCATCGCGACTTTCATGCCGCGACCGCCGCCACCAGCCGTGGCTTTGATGATGACCGGATAGCCGAATTCCTCACCGATCTTCTTGGCCGTCGCAAGATCAGGTACGCCGCCGTCTGATCCCGGCACGCAAGGCACGCCCAGAGCCTTCATCGTGTCTTTGGCAGTGATCTTGTCGCCCATGACGCGGATGTGTTCCGCGGTGGGGCCAATGAACGTGATGCCATGATCTTCGACGATCTGCACGAACTCGGCGTTTTCGGACAAAAAGCCATAGCCGGGATGGATCGCCTGCGCGCCGGTGATCTCACAGGCCGAGATGATTGCGGGCACCGACAGATAGCTTTGCGGGCTGGGCGGGGGGCCGATGCAGACCGATTCGTCCGCCATGCGCACATGCATTGCGTCGCTGTCGGCGGTGGAGTGGACGGCAACCGTCTTTATCCCCATCTCGCGCGCGGCGCGGATGACGCGCAGGGCGATCTCGCCTCGGTTGGCAATCAGGATCTTGTCGAACATGGGCCCGCCTTACTCGATGATGACCAGAGGGGTGCCGAACTCAACAGCGTCGCCATCGCCCACCAGCACGCGCTTGATGATGCCCGATTTGGGGGCGTGGATGTGGTTCATGGTCTTCATCGCTTCGACGATCAGCAGCGTGTCGCCTTCGGAAACGGAAGCGCCGACCGAGATAAATGCGGGTGCGCCGGGCTCGGGCTGCATGTAGACGGTTCCAACCATGGGAGAGGTCACGGCGCCAGGGTGGCTGGCCGGATCTTCCTGGGCGGCAGGGGCTTCGGCCACGGCAGGCGCAGCCGCGGCAGGAGCTGGTGCCGCCGCAGGGGCGGCCACCTGAACCGGAGCGGCCACGGTTTGTGTCATACGGCTGACGCGCACGTTCAGGCTGTCTTCTTCGCCATATTCGCGTTTGACCTGCAACTCGGTCAGATCGTTTTCGCGCAGCAACTCGGCCAGAGCCTTGATGAATGCCACATCCGCTTCGTGTTTGGTGTCTGTCATGAGTATCCTCGACGGTTCCCCTTTGGCCCGTCTGTTTCTTGCGGGCTCTGATCAAATTACGCAGGGTTATAGGCTAAGCGGCGGTGCATGAAAAGCGCCGACTCGCACCATCACAGGCGGGAATCCCGTATAATTTAAAGGGGCGGACAGGTTACAGAGGCATCCCTGACAATTTGGCGACAAGCTCGGACAGTTTGCGGGCGCCGAACTTCTCAAGCAGGCGGGCGCGATAGGCTTCGATTGTGCGGTAACTCAGGCCCAGTTCAGCGCCGATTTCCTTGGCGGACAGGCCGCGGCAGGACAGGATCGCCACTTCGCGTTCTCGAACGGTCAATTCGACAAGGGGGCGTTCTTCCGAGATGTCGGAAAAGCTCCAGATTCCATGTCGGAACGGGTCATCGGGCGTCAAAGAGCGGCCACGGGCGCGGCACCAGAACAGATCGCCATTGCGGCGCCGCATGACGCGTTCATCCGTATAGTACCCGGTGTCTCGCATCACTTGCAGGCTGCGTTCCCCGATCCTTTCCCAATCCGCGACCGAGGGATAGAGGTGCAACAGCGGCATGTTGCGGTAATCGGCCTCTTCCCCGCCGAAGGTGCGGGCGAATTGCAGATTGCAGCGTCTGATGATCCGGTTTTCCAGCTCAACAAGCCCGATCGGTGCATATTCAAAGGCGGGGTCACTCATCCGCTTATCGTGCCGGGAAACCACGCGGAATTGAAGGGGAGATGCGGTTTCTTGTGGCCATTGGTGCGCATTGGCGGCTGTCGCTTTTGTTAAGGTTGTAAATATGGTTTGAAAATTTCTCGGTAAACCAGCCAAACACATGATATGTTATGAAAAACGAGGCTGAAGCCTGGTCAGGAGAATACGATCATGCGTGATATGTTGACGGGAAGCCGTATTCGGGAAAGACGGCAGATTGCCGGGCTTCGGCAGGCAGAGCTTGCCCGCCTTGCCGGGATATCTGCGTCCTACTTGAACCTGATCGAACATAACCGTCGCCGGATCGGTGGCAAATTGCTGGTGGATATAGCGTCAGCGCTTTCTGTCGAACCCTCAGTCCTTACACAGGGGATCGAGGCAACCCTTGTGTCGGCCCTGCGGGAGGCGGCGGATGACGCCGTCGGGCAGAAGGCCGAAGTGGACGGGCTGGAGGAATTTGCCGGACGCTTTCCTGGATGGGCGGGGGTTCTTGCGCAGATGCACCGCCGGGTTGTTTCGCTTGAGCGGAATGTCGAGATCTTGTCAGACCGGCTGACTCATGACCCGCATCTTGCGGCGTCAATGCACGAAGTGCTGTCAACGGCGGCGGCGATTCGTTCAACAGCGGCAATTCTTGCAGATACAGAGGATATCGAAGCAGAGTGGCGGGAGCGGTTTCACAAAAACCTGCACCAGGATGCGGAGCGGCTGGCCGGCAGTTCAAAGGCACTTGTAACCTTTCTGGACGAAAGCGACTCGTCAATTGATCCACGTGGTGTTCCGCTTGAAGAGGTCGAAGCGTTCTTCGAATCCCGCAGGTACAGTTTTCCGGAATTGGAACAAGGCGAGGATGTGGATGCCGTTGATCTGAGCAGCCTCAACACGTCGGCTGCCCGCACTGTGGCACGTGAAGTTCTGAAGATGTATCGCGATGATGCAATCGCTTTGCCGCTGGATGCTCTTCGATCAAGTCTGCAAGAAGGCGACACGGATCCCATCGCGTTGGCTTATCGCTTTTCCGTGGACGTCGCCACCGTTCTGCGTCGCCTGGCATTCATACCCGATGACGTGTTGCCGCAGCCGGTTGGCATGGTGCTGTGCGATGCATCCGGCAGCATATTGTTCATCAAGCCAATTCCGGGCTTTGCTTTGGCGCGGCATGGTGAGGTTTGCCCGCTGTGGCCGTTGTTCACGGCTTTGAGCCGCCCACTTGTTCCGGTACGCAAGCAGGTTGTCCAGATGGGGCGGACCCCGGCCGAATTCGAATGCTTCGCCTATGCTTGGCCTTATGCGGTATTGGGGTATGATCAGGATCCCGTTTATCGTTCGGTTATGCTGGTCCGTTCGGGCAACGAAGCCGCAGGTGACGCTCCGGTCACGCAAGTCGGGCCGAATTGCCGCGTCTGTCCCAGCAATGCCTGCAAGGCCCGCCGCGAACCGTCGATTTTGAGCGAAGGCTTTTGACACTTTCCCGACAGAAGGCTTAATCTGGCGGGGACCGATCTGAGGATGGAGGAACGGTCTTGGGGAGGAACTGAAAATATGAGCCGTAAGGTTCTGTTAATCGAGGACGAGCCGAACATTGCCGAAGCAATCCGGTTTCTGCTGACCCGCGAGGGATGGCAGGTGGACACGCATGGCGATGGCACGGATGCGGTTCAGGTGATTCAGAGGGCACAGCCCGATCTGGTCATTCTGGACGTCATGCTGCCGGGCAAGAGCGGCATGGATATCCTGCGGGACATCCGAGAGATGGAAGAACTGGCAGGTTTGCCGGTTTTGATGCTGACGGCGCGGGGTCAATCGCGCGACAGGGAAATGGCGGAAAACGCAGGTGTCAGCCGTTTCATGACCAAACCGTTTTCCAATGCCGAAGTTCTGACGGCCGTGCGCGATCTTCACGCGCAGGCGACGCGGATATGATGTCTGGCGAGGGCAAAAAGGACGCACCACAGGGCGCACGACCCTCGCTTTTTCTCGAACGTCAAAGCTATCGCCGACGTAGGCTGGCGGATGCGGCGCGGCTTTTGCCGTTCTTGGGGGCGGCTTTGCTGGCGCTTCCGTTGCTATGGCCCGATCAGCCCGGCAAGGGCGAGGCTGTCCCCTTGTCTTCGGCAATGTATTACATCTTTGTCTGCTGGGGCGCGCTGATCGTGGTTGGGTTGGTTTTTGGAATTGCCGCCCGCCGTTTGGGCGTGCGCGAGGATCAAGACGCGGACGCTGAGTGATGGCAACCATTAACACGTTGATCCTGGTCTGCCTTAGCTATGTCATTTTCTTGTTCACCGTTGCTTTCGCCGCCGATCGGATGGCTGCGGCAGGGCGGGGCAAGTGGCTGCGCTCGCCCCTGATCTATACCTTGTCGCTGTCGATCTATTGCACGGCATGGACATTCTATGGTGCGGTGGGCAATGCCGCGCGGTCCGGGTTGGAGTTTGTAACGATTTACCTTGGCCCAACCCTGGTGATGGTCAGTTGGTGGTGGGGACTGCGCAAACTGGTGAGGGTCGGGCGCAGTCAGCGGGTGACCTCTATCGCGGACCTGTTGTCATCGCGCTATGGTAAGTCGAACACGCTTGCCGTGTGTGTGACCATTCTTGCCGTGCTTGGCGGGACGCCCTACATCGCGCTCCAGTTGCAATCGATCACCTTGTCCTTTTCGATTTTTGCCGAAGCCGATTCATCGGGTCTGTACCGCGAAGGGTCCAGTGTATTCTGGATGGCAGCGGGGCTTGCGGTGTTTGCAATTCTTTTCGGCACGCGCAATCTGGATGTGAACGAGCGCCACCACGGTGTGGTCACCGCCATTGCAGTGGAGGCCGTTGTCAAACTGTTTGCTCTTATCGCCGTGGGCGTTTTCGTGGTGTGGGGCATTGCCGGTGGCGTTGGCCCGATGATGGAGAGGATAGATGCCTCGGAAATCGGACAGTGGAACGTCGATGCCGGGCGCTGGACGACTTTCATATTCCTGTCGGCTGCGGCCTTTATCTGCCTGCCGCGCATGTTTCAGGTGATGGTGGTTGAAAACGATGACGAAAGCCATCTGCGAACCGCCGCCTGGGCGTTTCCGCTGTATCTGCTTTTGATGAGCCTTTTTGTCGTGCCGATTGCCGTCGTTGGTCTGGATCTGTTGCCAGAGGGGGCCAATCCCGACTTGTTCGTGCTGACGGTGCCGCTGTCGCAGGGCAATGACTGGTTGGCCATGCTGTCCTTTATCGGCGGGTTTTCGTCGGCAACGTCGATGGTCATCGTCAGCGCAATGGCCTTGTCGACGATGGTTTCGAACCATGTGGTCATGCCCATTTGGTTGAATACGCATGAGGGGACAGGCTCGGTCTCGGGCGATGTGCGCAGCATCGTTCTGGTTGCGCGCCGCGTGTCCATCGCCGTGATCATGGCGTTGGGCTACTTCTATTATCGGTTGTCCGGTGGGGGTGCGGCGCTGGCCTCGATCGGGTTGATTGCCTTTGCCGGAATCTCGCAGATTCTGCCTGCTTTGGTCGGGGGATTGTTCTGGCGCGGAGCAACCCGGACAGGGGCACTGGTCGGGTTGAGCGTCGGTTTCGCACTTTGGATATATACGCTGTTGTTGCCAGGTATGGGTGCGCCGTGGATGCCCGAGGCCGTCATGCAGAATGGGCTGTTCGGCCTTGCCTGGTTGCGTCCTCATGCCCTGTTCGGGATCGAAGGGATCGATCCGATGGTCCATACCGTGATGTGGTCCCTTTCCCTGAACACCATTGCCTTTTGCATAGCGTCCCTTCTGAGCTTTCCCAGCCCTCTGGAGCGTTTGCAGGGTGCGCAATTCGTCAATGTTTTCGATCACTCGGTTTCTCCCGGTGGCTGGTCCGGGTCGGTGGCGCAAAGCGAAGACCTGATGATCATGACACAGCGTATTCTGGGCACCGCCCCGGCGCAGGAGTTCTTTCAGGCAGAGGCTGAAAAACAGGGCGGCCGGTCGCATATGCCGGAACCGACACCGGGTTTCCTGAACCGGCTGGAGCGAGAGTTGAGCGGGTCGGTTGGCACCGCCACGGCGCATGCGATGATTGCCCAAATCGTCGGTGGGTCTTCAGTTTCCGTAGAAGATCTGCTGGCGGTGGCGGATGAATCGGCGCAGCTTCTGGAGTATTCGGGGAAGTTGGAAGAGAAGTCGTCGGAATTGTCCCGAACGGCGCGCCAATTGCGCGAAGCAAACACCAAGCTTACGCAGATTTCCGAACAAAAAGACAGCTTCCTGAGCCAGGTTAGTCACGAGTTGCGCACGCCGATGACCTCGATCCGGGCGTTTTCCGAAATCATGCGGGATACAGAGGGCCTGAGCCGTGACGAACAGACCCGTTATGCCGCAATCATTCACGATGAGGCCTTGCGCCTGACCCGGCTTCTCGACGATCTGTTGGACCTGAGCGTGCTGGAAAACGGGCAGGTCAATCTGAACCTCAGCGATGACAGTTTGCGTTCGGTTCTGGACCGGGCGGTATCCAGCGCGCTGGCCGGAGCAGAGCGAAAAATCACGGTTCGCCGAACTCTTACGGCCGAGCGAATGTCCCTGCACACGGATCTGGACCGGTTGGGGCAGGTGTTCATCAACCTGATCTCGAACGCGCAGAAATACTGTGACGCGGAAGAACCGGTATTGGTCATTTCAGCCCACGACGTCGGCGGCAGGGTCATCATAGATTTCATCGACAACGGCAGCGGCATTCCACCCGGCGCGCGTTCGATGGTGTTCGAGAAATTTGCTCGGGTCGGGGTCGACAAGGCAGGGGGCGCAGGTCTGGGCTTGGCCATTTGTCGCGAGATCATGCAACGGTTGGGCGGTGAGATCACATATTTGCCCGGGCAGGGCGGTGCCGCGTTCCGGGTCAGCATGCCTTTGGCTTTCCAGCAGGCCGCGCAATGACACGGCCATAAAGAACTTCGTAACGCTCGGCGGGGTAAACCAATAGCCAGTTATAGAAGCAACTGGTGATCGGGCGCCATGTCACAAACCGTCAGCGCCGCTTTGGCGCGCAAACTGTCTGTTGGACGAAAAGATCTGGGCGATCGCCCGCGTTCGGTTCTGCGGGCGCTGCGTTTGGGGTTTGCACGAGCAGCAAGTGATCGATTGAACCTTCCCCTGGCTGTCATCGGGGCAAAACAGGCCAGCCGCACGCAGGATGACATGATGGAATCAGTCGCTCAGGATTGGCTTATGTTGGTGTTTGACGGGCCGGAGGCGCGCGCTGGGATTTGCCTGAGTCCGCAAGTGGTGTCCGCCATTGTGCAAACCCAGACCATCGGTGAAGTGCTGCCCGGTGATCCTGACCCAAGGGCCTTCACGGATACGGACGCCGCCATGGTGGTGCCATTTATCGAAACCGCTTTGACTTTGACCGCCGGCTCAATAGACGCCGCGGCCGAGCAGGTCTACCTGACGGGATACGAGTTCGCGGCTCGTACGAAAGATTCGCGCGGCTTGTCGTTGGCCATGACTGAAGATGAATACCGCGTCTTCGATCTGACGGTTGATCTGGCCGGCGGGGCGCAGCAGGGCCAGATCTCGATCTTTCTTCCAGAGAATCCTGCCACACCGGAAGAGGCAGAGGAGGCCACGGACCCGGCCGGTCCCCGGCTTGAACAGGCATCGGGTGTTGTTCGCGCGGAACTGAACGCCGTCTTGTGCCGGATGTCGCTGCCACTGTCCGATCTGTCAGAAATTCAACCTGGATGTGTTTTGCCATTGCGCGGGGCGTGTCTGGACAGAACTGAGATTCTGACCATCGATCGAAAGTCAACGGGCATTGGCCGCCTTGGTCAATGTGGTGGGTTGCGCGCCGTTCGGTTGAACGAACATTCGGCCTTAGCCGCCTTGTCGGGGGACGACGCGCAGGAGTTCATCGAAAGCCGAGGGAGAATGCAGCCGCACGACGACCTGGTCGAACCGGTTTCCAGCGCGGTGGATGTCATGCCGCCGGCAATAGGGGACGCGGGTTTTGACCTGACGGACACCGATCTGTCATTGAACGATTCCGAACGGATGGTCGCAGAGATTTCGCAACTGGCTGGCCTTGACGCCGCCGATACGAATCCCGGCGCGGAATAGGGTCTAGTCTGCCTTGCTGCGGAATTGTTCCAGGGCAGGGCGCAGGTTTTCCAGTTGATATCCGGCATTTGTCGTGGCGGCCAGAATGTCGTCCGTGCTCATGCGGTCGCATTGACCAAGGGCCCAGACCACCGAACACCGGGTACCCGAGGCGCAATAAGCCAGAACCGGGCCATCGCAACTTTCTGCCAGGTCACGCTGCCGCTTTGCAATCTCGGGCGTCATGGTCTGGTGGGTCAGCTCCAACACCTCGTATTCCATGCCTGCCGAGCGGACGGCTTCACCGATCGCGTCGGATTGCATGATCGTGGGAACCTCAACATCGGGCCGGTTGCAGATCACCTTGACGAAGCCTGCCTCGGCAATTGCCGGGACGTCTTCTACCGTGATCTGCGGTGAGACAGCATAGCGGGGCGTGATCGGTCGAATCTCCATGCCAAATCCTTAGGCCGCGTTTGCCGCTCTGTCCAGTTGAGCCCCCAGCGTAGGCGCCATGAACATGCCTGCAACCATCGCGATCAGAAAGACCAGGCCACCCAAACCACCATATGTCAGCGAGGCCATCGCCGGTCCCGGGCAAAGCCCGGCCAAGCCCCAGCCCATTCCGAACAGGACGGAACCAATGATGAGCCTACGATCAACCTCGGACTTTGCAGGAGGTGGAAAATCGCCCCCGGTCAAGGCCTTGCGCCCGGTGGTCAGCCTCCAGGCCACAAGCATTGGCAGGATGGCGCCGCCCATCACAAAGGCCAGGGTCGGGTCCCAGTTTCCGAAAACATCCAACCAGCCCTGAACCTTGGTCGTGTCCGTCATGCCCGAAATCAACAATCCGGCACCGAACAGGGATCCTGCGAGCAAAGCTATCAAAATACGCATCAGATCAACCCCCAAACATGGCGCAGCAGGACGAGGGTCATTCCGCCGGCAAGGATATAGAATACGGTGGCCACGATGCCGCGCAGTGAAAATCGCGAGATACCACAGACCCCGTGACCCGACGTACAGCCATTGGCGATACGCGTTCCAACACCGACCAGAAGCCCGGCCACAACAACAAGGCCCAGATTGCTGGTCAGATGCGTTTGGGCCTCGGGGGCGATCAGTGGCCGCAGCAGAAGCGGCATTCCGATCAATCCGGCGATGAAGGCCAGGCGTTCGGCTTTGGTGTCGCGGGCCTCACCATCGACAAGGCCACCCAGAATGCCGCTTGCACCCATGATCCAACCATTTCCAAGCAGGTACACGGCTCCGCCCAGGCCAATCAGCAGGCCACCGCACAGCCCCCAGATCCACTCGATGTTCATGTGGGATTATCCTTTTTTGATTGACTTGACTTGTGTCAGATTTTGTTCACCGGCAGCTTCAGGAATACATCGCCTTGCTCATCAGCAGGCGGCATTTGCCCCGCCCGCATGTTGACCTGCAAAGAGGGCAGGATCAGGCGCGGCATGGCAAGGGTGGCGTCCCTTGCGTCACGCATTTCCACGAATTCTTCGATGCTGCGTCCTTGTCCGATATGGACGTTCAGCGCTTTCTGTTCGCCTACCGTCGTCTCCCAGGCGTATTCATCACGGCCCGGCGCTTTGTAGTCATGTCCGACAAAGATACGCGTTTCGTCCGGCAGCGACAGGATTTTCTGGATCGATTCAAACAATGTGGCTGAGGAGCCTCCGGGAAAATCGCAGCGGGCCGTTCCGAAATCCGGCATGAACAGTGTGTCGCCCACAAAGGCGGCGTCGCCGATCACATAGGTCAGGCAGGCCGGGGTATGGCCCGGGGTATGGAGAACATCGCCCCGCATCTGCCCAATGTGGAAACTGTCCCCCTCCGAGAACAAGGCGTCGAACTGGCTGCCATCGCGCTGGAACTCGGTTCCTTCATTGAAGACTTTGCCGAACGTGTCCTGCACGGTGACGATCTGAGAGCCTATTCCGATTTTGCCACCCAGTTCCTGTTGCAGGTAGGGGGCCGCAGACAGGTGATCGGCGTGAACGTGGCTTTCCAGAATCCATTCGACCTTTAGATCGTGCGCGCGCACAAAGTCGATGATTGCGTCAGCCGATTTTGTCTCTGTGCGCCCCGAAGCATGATCGAAATCCAGGACACTGTCGATGATGGCACAGGCACGCCCTTGCGGTTCATGAACAACGTAGGACACCGTGAAGGTTTGATCGTCAAAAAACGCTTTCACTGTGGGTGTCATGATTTCCTCCGTATCGTTGCCATCATCATATATGTAAAATGGAATGTGATGCAACATCGAACCTGTGTTTGATGCGGGTCAAGGCATTCACGATTAAATCAGCTTAAACTTTAGCGCATCCGCGCCGGATTGCCGAAACCGCGAATGTGTTAGGCAATATCCCGCACAATTTAAGGTTAATATCAGCAGGTCTTATTCCCGTTACCTATATCTGGAATACTGGCGACACTTGGGAGGGTATTATGACATCGACAAGTCTTTATTCCGAAGCAGAACAGCTTGAGCAAGAGCTCAGAAATGCGAGTCTTGATACGCGTTTGGCGCTTCAGCCGAGTGTGAGCAAGGTTGTCGACCGTATGCGACAGCAGGGAATGCAGGTGCCATCCCGCCTGCGGCGTCTGGATGCAGCCCTGTGCGAAGACGCTATGGAAGCGCAGTTCGATAACCTGCCGGTTTGAAACAAAAGGTCATCCAAAGGATATCCCGAGGATGACCAGCATCAATCCAAGAACAGACAGGAACAAAGACGCCAGGTTCCAAGGCAAAACGCCCTGAACGGTCGCACGCAGTTCGTCGTCTGACAGGCCGGCCTTGCGCGCTTTCATCACGCGAAGAATACACCAGATCAGGCCGGCGAGTCCGGCCAGAGAAAGGGCTGCGCCGCCCCAAGTGATGAATTCGAACATGGTGCCCTACATCTCTTCGTGAACTACCCCCGCGCTTACCGGATCGGATCACGCCGTACAAGTGCGCTTGGCGATTGGGTGGGATTGGGTGCTTGCGACCCGGGCGGCGGCATTGTATCCGGCTTCCTGCATCAGATTTCAGCCCGTGGGACGGACGCTTATGGAAGGCATCATCAAAGATCAGACTGCCCCTAATTGTCGCGTGACTGCTGATGAGCCGTGCCAGCTCATCGAACGGTTTGAGGGTCCGGATGCGTTGAAAACAACCTGGTGGAACAGTGGAAAGAAGCCATGGCCGAGGCCCGGGCACGTCGTTGCATCTGCCATTAGAAAACTGTTTTGTGTGTAGCAACCACAGCTTGAGACGAATACTCGGAGTATGAACTGTATTCTCTTAGCGGTGATGATCCAGAATTGGGAAGAATTGGATGAGCATGTCGGAAGAAGCAGAAGCAAGTTACAAGGTCACCTCTGGGGAGCTGCGCCAATTTGTTGAGCGTATCGAGCGCCTGGAGTTGGAAAAGAAAGACATCGCGGATCAAATAAAGGAAGTGTACGCAGAGAGTAAATCACGCGGCTACGATGTGAAGGCTCTTCGCAGCATCATTTCTCTCAGAAAAAGAGATAAGGATGATATTGCCGAGCAAGAGGCTGTCATCGAGATGTACAAAGAAGCCTTGGGTATGAACTAAGGCCGGTGCTTGGCAAAAGCGCTATTTCAGGCAGGTTGACAAAAGCTTTACGAAGAAAAGCGTGTCACCTGCCAAGGATGCAACGATGTGCAGCCAGACAGGGCGGAGATTTCAAAAATCGCAGACCTGGCTGGCTGTCCGGTGATTACTTTTGCGTCAGTGGTCTTGTGGGTTTGCAGGGTCTTTTCTGACGACGAATTCTCGTTTTCACAGCTTGATCTTCAATGCGTCAGAGGGCCGAAGCTGCGGTTGCCGAAGACCTTGTTGCCTTTTTTCAATAGTTTGTCCAAGGCAAGATCTGCCTCGTGAATGTCCGAAGGCATGCGGCTCAAAGGCCGGGATTTTTAGGCATTGAAGATCGTTGAAGATTCCTGTTCCGCCTTTTGCCGTGTGACGCATGCGACGGGTCTGTGCAGAATCCTCGATCGACATTGCGGCATTGCGGGTGAGAGCGCCGCAAACCACCCTATCGGTCAACCAAAGGCCGGTCATGCACCAACCAGCAAAGCCAGACCACTCAAGTGGGGCTGATCAGCGCGACCGACACCTTTTTGGCATAGGGCATGGCCGTGTTTTGAACTCAGCGCTCGGTAATGAAAGACAGTCCGGACACGAGCTGTCTCAGTCCAAGCGCCGCGCCTGCAAAGATCGCGGCGAATGTCACAGGCGCGCTGTAGGCCAGAAGTGAAAAGGCGGATATGCCTTGTCCGACGCTGCAACCGATTGCGATGATCGCTCCGGGGCCCATGATCGCCGCGCCCAGCATTTGCCGTTTCAGTTCACGTGGATCTTCGCAGGCTTCCCAGCGAAAATGACCCTTTGACCAGGACCCCAAAAACGCGCCGATCAGAACGCCCGAGACTGATCCGACGGCAAAGGACAAAGTGTTTCCGGACGCGGTCATCAAGTAGAATATCGTGTCACCCAAGGGTGCAGCGAAGGTATGGGTTTGCACCGGCTCACCGTCAAAACCGTGGGTTGCTACCCAGTTCGTGCCAAGCCAGCCCGAGACGATCGCCAGTCCAACTACAGATCCCCAGAACACCTGCGCTGGCGTGCGCCGGAACTGCTGGTTCGCCAATGCGAAGACCACCAAAACAACACCGACGGCAGAACCGACGAGCCACGCCGGAACAGAGGTCAACCGTTCAGCTAGAAAGCTGACGCTTTGGGGCGCGCTGAGATCCATTTCCACCGGAAACAGCCAAACCCGCAGATATGCCAGGGGGCCGGACATTACGACATACGCCGAAAGGCCCATAATCAGAACGATGACGAAGGATCGAAGGTCGCCGCCTCCCAACCTTGCCAGCGCGCCATAACCGCAGTTCCCGCTGATGGCCATTCCATACCCGAACATGAGGCCGCCCACGATCGAACCGATCGGGTTCCAGGTCTGGGCAAGGTAGCGTGTTCCGACAGGGTCAAGCCACCCGAAAGCCATGGCGGCATGGCTTCCAACAATCGCGACGCCAATCGCAACCGCCCACATGCGAAGCCGTCGATCATCATCCGCGTAAAGGAAGTCTTCGATGGCACCCAACGTGCAAAAGCGACCGATGCGTGCGGCCAGCCCCAATGCGATGCCCCCAATCAAACCGATCAGAGCAACGGCATTTGCGTCTCCCAATGCTTCGAACATTGCCAGTCTCCTCCCAAAGCTGGCGGCGTTTTGACCGGCTTCTACGTGTCTCGGCAGAAAAGATCGTAAACGACTTCCAGTATTTGCGTCGAACGATCATCAGCCAATCTGTAATAGATAGTCTTACCCTCACGCCGTGTTTTGACCAAGCCTTCGAAACGCAATCGGGATAATTGCTGGGATACGGCGGCCTGTCTCGCCGACAGCATCTCTTCCATCTGGGTGACGGATTTTTCGCCCGATGACAGATAGCACAAGATCATCAGACGCCCCTCGTGGCTGATGGCCTTCAGGAAGTTTGATGCCGTTTGGGCATTCTCCATCATTCGGTCCAGATCTTCTGCACACATGTCCTTTGTGAACACCGGCAGCTTCGATGGTTTGTCCAAAAGGATCGCCTCGCTTTCTCAGCTTCACGCATTCAAAACAGTTTATGTAATTTGCCGCCGATTAGCCAGAGGTCTCAGCCTGCACCCCTGCGTCACGAAGCAGCACGCCCAACAAACCCCAGAAAAAGTCTTCGCCGGGATAGCCTTCAATCCGGCCGACTTCGTGGCCGTTGTCCAACAAAACAAAGGTCGGAGTGTAGTAGAGAGGTCGTTTTAGAGAGATCCCATCCGGCAGGGTTTCATGGATGTCTACGCGCTGAAGAGGGGCGGCATTTCCTTCCGGTGTTTTCGGGTAGATCCCCGAGATTTCGGAATCCCATCGGGCACACCACATGCACCCATCTTCTTCGGCCATCAGAAGCGCCATTTCCGCCCGTAAAGCCTGGGGCGAAACAAGCAACGTGACCGCAAGCACAAGCAGGAAAAGGTGGCGCATCTCAAGCTCCGATTGACCGCAGCGTCATATCTTTATTACTTTGAATGTATGAATGATAGCGTGCTAGGACGGGTTTGACCATGCTCGACATCACATTTGCAGGGGCTTTGGTCGCAGGGCTGTTGTCATTTCTGTCCCCGTGCATCCTGCCGATTGTACCGTTTTACCTCAGTTATCTGGCGGGTGTCGGGATGGAGCAGATTTCTGCGAGTTCAGTCATTTCCGGCAACGTTCGCCGCAGGGCAACGCTTGCTGCAATCGCTTTTGCAGCAGGGATCATAACGATTTTTATGGCGCTTGGCGCCACGGCCTCGATATTCGGTCAAATGATCCGCGAATACTTCGATATCCTTCGATGGATTGCCGCGGCCATCATCATGGCGATGGGCTTGCATTTCCTGGGGCTGATTCGCATTGGGTTTCTGTATCGCCAGTTTCGTGCAGACGTCGGTGAAACATCAAACCTGAGCCTGATTGGGGCATATGTTCTGGGACTGGCATTTGCTTTTGGCTGGACGCCCTGTGTCGGGCCGGTGCTTGCGGCAATCCTGTTTACAGCGGCCGGAACCGAGACGGCTTGGCGCGGTGCGATGCTTTTATTCGTTTACGGGGTGGGAATGACTGCCCCCTTTGTTCTGGCGGCCTTTTTGGTGCGCCCCTTCATGCAGTGGATGGCGCGGTTCAGAAAGCATTTGCCCATGATCGAGAAGGCCATGGGGTGTCTGTTGATTCTGTTCGGCGTTCTGATCGCAACCAACTCGATCAATCGCGTGGCCCAATGGATGCTGGACCATATGCCCTGGCTTGCGGCCATTGGATAATACGGGAGGAATACATGAAGCGAACATTGTCAGTTTTGATGGCATGCATAGTGGGCGTGGCGGTATCCGCCGCCGAGCTTGGCGACGACGGGTTGCATAAAACACCTTGGATGCGCGACACGTTCGAAGACTTTCGCGAGGATCTTGAAGAAGCGTCAGATGAAGGCAAGCGCCTGGTTTTGTTTATCGAGCAACAGGGCTGCATCTATTGCAAGAAAATGCACGAAGAGGTTTTCCCCCAACCTGACCTGGCGGCGTATATCGAAGAGAATTTCTTTGTCGTCCAATTGGATCTGCACGGAAGCACCACGGCCACCGACTTTGACGGGGAAGAGAGCGAGCAAAGAGCGTTGATGCGCAAATGGGGGATTCTGTTTACGCCGACCCTTGTATTTCTGCCGGAAGAGGTTCCCGAGGACGCCACCGCCATTGATGCAGCGGTTGCGGTCATGCCGGGGGCGTTTTCGAAGGGAACAACTTTGGATCTGTTCACCTGGGTCTTTGAAAAGCGATACGAACTTGAAAATGGTGAAGATTTTCAGCGTTACCACGCACGGCGCATTCAAGAGCGAAACAATGTTTCACAAGACTGAGGTCGAGGGATATAAATAAAAAAATTCATTGTAATGAATTTAATGTTGCGACAGACCGCCCTCGTCGACTACGGTACACAAATGCTTTGGGTCGCAAAGCGCCGTCGGCGTGTTAGCAAATGGGAGGGATCATGAAGCTGAGACTCTTAACATTGGTCTGCGCAATGACAGGGGGTGCCGCGTTTGCCGCGGATACAGACCCGAAAAACGTAACCTATGGTGAATATGGTGCCGTAGAGGTGTCTTTGACCGGCGCGGCCGGTGATGCGGCAAATGGCGCGCTGATCGTTGGCGACAAGTCAAAAGGCAATTGCGTGGCATGCCATGCGGTCTCGACTTTGTCCGATATTCCGTTCCATGGCGAGGTTGGCCCGGCGCTGGATGGTGCCGGTGATCGTTGGTCCGAGGCCGAGCTTCGCGGATTGGTTGCAAACGCGAAAATGACGTTCGAAGGCACGGTCATGCCGGCATTCTACAAGGATGACGGCTATATCCGTCCGGGCGATGCCTATACCGGCAAAGCCCCGACCGAGCCTCTGACGTCGATTCTGACAGCGCAGGAAATCGAAGACGTGGTCGCGTTTCTTGGAACCCTGAAAGAGGAATAGTCGCGCTTGTTCAGCGTGATTTTTCAAAGATTCAAAGGAGATTGAAAATGGAACTCTCTCGCCGCGAAACTCTGGCCCTTGGGCTGGGCGCCGCGTTCCTGACAATGATGCCGCTTCGCGCAAATGCGGCCGCTGAGGATGCGATTGCCGCGTTTACCGGTGGGGCGGATGTGGCTGACAGCGGTGTTACACTGACGGCACCTGAAATCGCCGAAAACGGAAACACCGTACCGATCGAAGTAAGCGCCCCGGGTGCGGCGTCGATCCTGATCGTTGCAGCAGGCAACCCCGAACCGGGCGTCGCAACGTTTAACTTCGGCCCGCTGGCTGCTGAACAGGCTGCTTCAACTCGTATCCGCCTTGCCGGAACGCAGGATGTCATTGCCGTGGCGAAGATGGCAGATGGCAGCTTTGCCAAGGCATCCGCAACCGTAAAAGTGACAATCGGCGGCTGCGGCGGCTGATAGCCACGCGCGCCTCGAAGAACAGGAGACTAACCAATGGCATCCGGTGTGAAACCCCGCGTCAAGGTTCCGAAGAAAGCCGCAGCCGGCGAAACCGTCACGATCAAGACACTGATCAGCCACAAGATGGAAAGCGGACAGCGCAAGGACAAAGAAGGCAACGTCATACCACGTTCGATCATCAACCGTTTCACCTGTGAGTTTAACGGCGAAATGGTGGTCGATGTGACGATGGAGCCGGCAATTTCAACCAACCCGTATTTCCAGTTTGAGGCAACCGTGCCCGAGGCAGGTGAGTTCGTGTTCACCTGGTACGATGACGACGGCTCTGTCTACGACGAGAAGAAATCGATCGAGATCGCCTGACGGCTCGACCAATAAGGCAGATCAGCGCCGGACCTGACGTTTGGCGCTGGTCCACCAAGGGAGGAACGTAATGAATACCAAGGCATTAACGGCGATCGCGGCAGTTCTGGTTTTCCCAGTGGCAGCAATGGCCGGACCTGACGAAGACAATCTTGTGATCAATGACGAGCTGGACATGACCTCGGTCACCGAAGCGCCGGCGCATCTGGAAAACCTGGACACGATCTATTCCGGTTGGCATTTCCGTACGGATGAAACCCAGGCTCTTCAGATCGATGATTTCGACAATCCGGCGATGATCTTCGTCGATCAGGCCGCCGACCTTTTTGAAACGGTAGATGGGGCTGCCGGTAAAAGCTGTGCCTCGTGCCACGACGGGGTGGAAAGCTTCGAGGGATTGCAAGCTTCCATGCCGAAGGTTGATGCCGAAACCGGCAAGCTGGTGGTCATGGAAGATCTGATCAACGAGTGCCGGACAGAGCGTATGGAAGCCGATGCTTGGAAATGGTCCGGCGGCGATATGCAGGGTATGGTCGCTTTGATCGGTCTGCAATCACGTGGGTTGCCAATGAATGTCGCGATTGATGGCGACGCCGCCCCGTATTGGGAGCAGGGCAAGGAAATGTACTATACCCGCTATGGCCAGTTGGAGCTGAGCTGTGCCAACTGTCATGAAGACAATTGGGGCAACATGATCCGAGCAGATCACCTGAGCCAGGGGATGATCAACGGGTTTCCGACTTATCGTTTGAAACAGGCCAAGCTGATTTCGCGACATAATCGTTTCCGCGGTTGTATTCGTGATACGCGGGCGGAAACCTTTGCCGAAGGTTCGGACGAATTCCGTGCGCTGGAGCTTTATGTTGCTTCGCGTGGCAACGGGCTTTCAGTCGAAACTCCGGCCGTACGCCAGTAACAACAGGCCCGCGTAGGAAGTGTCCGGCGCGGGTTTTTCCATGAGTTTAACATTCACACATTTATATGTGAAATAGGAAAGCCGAAAGATGATTTCTCGACGTGACTTCTTGCAGGTTTCAATGGCGGCATCGGCTCTGTACGGGGCGTCCGGGTTTGGCAATTGGGCCAGGCTTTCTGCGCAGCAAAGCCTGACGCAGGATCAGCTGCTGGAGTTTGAGACCTTTGGCAATATCAGCCTGATCCATGTCACCGACATTCACGCACAACTCAAACCGATATACTTCCGTGAACCCGAGATAAACCTGGGTATCGGTGAGGCAAAGGGGCAGATGCCGCATGTCACGGGGGCCGCGTTCCGCAAGGCCTACGGGATCGAAGATGGCAGCTCGTCGGCCTATGCGCTGACCTACGACGACTTTTCAGCCCTGGCAAAGACCTACGGTCGGGTTGGTGGTTTGGACCGGGTTTCGACTGTCATCAATGCCATCCGTTCGGACCGGCCCGATGCCCTGCTTTTGGATGGCGGCGATACCTGGCACGGGTCTTACACCTGTTACCAGACCGCCGGTCAGGACATGGTCAATGTCATGAACGCGCTGAAACCTGATGCAATGACCTTTCATTGGGAGTTCACGCTGGGCAGCGACAGAGTTAACGAAATCGTCGAAGGGTTGCCCTTTGCGGCTTTGGGTCAGAACATCTTTGATGCCGAATGGGATGAACCTGCGGAATTGTTCAAGCCCTACAAGTTCTTTGACCGGGGCGGTGCAAAGGTTGCCGTGATCGGGCAGGCGTTCCCTTATATGCCAATCGCGAACCCGGGTTGGATGTTCCCCGAATACTCTTTCGGTATCCGGGACGAAAACATGCAGGCCATGGTGGACGAGGTTCGCGATGCCGGTGCCGATGTCGTCGTCGTCCTCAGCCATAACGGCTTTGACGTGGACAAGAAAATGGCAGGCCGGGTGCAGGGGATCGACGTGATCCTGAGTGGCCACACCCATGATGCGCTGCCCGAGCCGGTTCTGGTGGGCAAAACGCATATCATCGCGTCAGGCTCGAACGGCAAGTTCGTCAGCCGCGTGGATCTGGATGTGCGGGATGGGCAGTTGATGGGGTTGAAGCACAAGCTGATCCCGCTCTTCTCTGATGTAATCGCTCCGGATCCTGCGATCACCGCTCTGATAGATGAGCAGCGCGCGCCCTTTGAGGCGACGCTCAGCGAAGTGATCGGCAAAACGGACTCGTTGCTTTATCGTCGCGGCAATTTCAACGGAACCTGGGATGACCTGATCTGTGATGCCCTGCTCAAAGAGCGGGAGGCAGACATTGCCATGTCCCCCGGTGTTCGTTGGGGGCCGTCGATCCTGCCGGGGCAGGAGATCACGCGCGAGGACATCTGGAATGTCACCTCGATGTCGTATCCGAATGCTTATCGCACGGAAATGACGGGTGAGTTCATCCATGTGATCCTTGAGGATGTTGGCGACAACCTCTTCAATCCCGATCCCTACTACCAGCAGGGCGGGGATATGGTCCGTGTCGGTGGTCTGGGCTACCGCATCGACGTGACCAAGCCGCAAGGGCAGCGGATCAGCGAGATGACCCTGCTCAAAACGGGTGAAGCGATTGATCCGTCGAAAACCTATGTCGTGGCCGGCTGGGCCAGTGTCAACGAAGGCACCGAGGGACCGCCGATCTGGGATGTCGTCGAAAACCACATTCGCAACCTTGGAACCGTAACGGTGCAAGAGAACACCAGCGTCGATGTTGTCGGCGCCTAAGAAACAGTTGGAGACCTAAGAGATATGGATGACGCGTTCAAACCGTCCCGCCGCGCCTTCCTGAAAGGCAGTGCCGCGGTCGCCGCGGGGTCAGTTGCAGGTGCGGCAGTGGCAGACACGCCCGACCCCCTGATAACAGAACTTCAGGATTGGGCATCGTACACGGGTGCAGGCGTTGACGAGACACCCTATGGCATGCCGATAAGCTATGAATCCCATGTTGTGCGTCGCAATGTGGAATGGCTGACGGCCTCTCCGATTTCGTCGATCAACTTCACGCCGATCCACGCGCTTGACGGTACCATCACACCCCAGGGCTGCGCTTTTGAACGGCACCACTCGGGCGCAATCGAGCTGCGCAAGGAAGACTATCGGCTGATGATCAACGGGCTGGTCGATCGCCCGCTTGTCTTTACGTATGACGACATCGAACGTTTCCCGCGCGAAAACCACGTGTATTTCTGCGAATGCGCTGCGAACACCGGGATGGAGTGGGCAGGCGCGCAGCTCAACGGTGTGCAATTCACCCATGGTATGATCCACAACATGGAATACACAGGTGTTCCGCTGCGCATGCTGTTGCAGGAGGCCGGCGCCGATATCTCGCCCGACAAATGGGTCTATGTCGAGGGCGCGGATGCGTCGTCCAATGGCCGCTCCATTCCGATGGAAAAAGCGCTGGATGATGTGTTGGTGGCCTTCAAGGCAAATGGCGAGGCCCTGCGGATGGAACATGGCTATCCCGTGCGACTGGTTGTTCCTGGCTGGGAAGGCAACATGTGGGTCAAGTGGCTGCGCCGGATCGAGGTCGTCGACAGGGCGGTCGAAAGCCGCGAAGAAACTTCGAAATACACCGATGTCTATGCCGATGGCACGGCCCAGAAATGGACTTGGGTGATGGACGCGAAATCCGTCATAACCTCGCCCAGCCCGCAAATGCCGATCAAACATGGGCCGGGGCCGCTGGTGATTTCAGGGCTTGCTTGGTCAGGCCACGGACAGATTACCCGTGTCGATGTCTCCAAGGACGGCGGCATCACGTGGGAAACGGCACGCCTTGGCAAGCAGGGCGACACCAAGGCTTTGACACGTTTCTATCTCGACACGAATTGGGACGGGGCACCCATGCTCTTACAGGCCCGAGCAATAGATGAGACCGGCTATGTACAGCCAACCAAAGACCAGCTGCGCGAAAAGCGCGGCGAGAACTCGGTCTATCACAACAACTGTATCCAGACGTGGTACGTAAGCGCAGAAGGGATCGCTGAGAATGTCGAAGTCTCTTAGTCATGTTTTCCTGCCCGTATTTGGCGGCACAGCATTGGTGCTTGCAGGGGCGTTGGTGTTCGCCAACAGAAACTTTGGCCAATCGAAGATCGACACTTTGGAAACCCGGATTGGTCAGGTTGAGGCCCACGCAGCGGCCGCACAGGAAAAAGCGAAGACAGAAGCCGAACGAGCAGCCCAGCTTGAGCTCAAAGTCCAGGAAATTCAGGCCGCCGCAGCGGAACGGGTTGCGAATGCCGCGAACCTGACCGCACCTGCGCCCGACCGCGAGGGCACTTATGGGCTTGGACGGCCTGCGCTGGAGGTAGAGATCACGGCCTGGGACGTTGACGTTCTGCCGGACGGGCGGGGCTTGCCTGTCGGATCGGGTGACGTTTGGACCGGGGAAGAAGTTTTTGCCGACCGCTGCGCGTCATGTCACGGAGAGTTCGCGGAAGGTGTGGACAACTGGCCCGTTCTTGCCGGCGGGTTCGATACGCTTGCAAACGAAGATCCCGTGAAGACCGTCGGGTCTTACTGGCCGCATTTGTCTACCGCCTGGGATTACATTTCCCGATCCATGCCATTTGGCGAGGCGGGCACTTTGACCGCAGATGAGACCTATGCGATTGTTGCCTACATCCTTTATTCAAATGATTTGGTGGATGACGATTTCGAACTGAGCAACGAAAACTTCGCCGATTTCGAGATGTACAATAAGGACGGTTTTGTTGTCGATACGCGACCCGAGACCGAGTATGCTGAATGGCGCAAAGAGCCTTGTATGGAAAACTGCAAGGCAGAGGTCGCTGTCACGATGCGCTCTGTTTTTCTGGTCGAAACGCCACCCGAAGGTGGGTCGAACTCGGTGATGAATGATGCCACTGTAGAGGGGTTGCCGACCTTCACTGCGGACGGCCCGTCGTTCATTCCGGCAACGGCACCCAAGCCCGAGGAAGAAGCCGCTACGGAACCAGCCGTTCAAGAGGCTGAAAAAACTGACGGGGCAACAGAACTGGTTGCCGCCGGAGAGAAAGTCTTCAAGAAGTGCAAAGCCTGCCATCAGGTTGGTGAAGGTGCAAAGCACAGCACCGGGCCGGCATTGAACGGGGTTGTCGGGTCCAATGCAGGATCGGTCGAGGGGTTCAAGTACTCCAATGCAATGAAAGCCGCCGCCGAGGCCGGCCTTGTCTGGACGGATGAGGAAATGGCGGCCTTCCTGACAAGACCCAAGGATTACATGAAGGGCACGCGAATGTCTTTCGCGGGGCTCAGAAAGCCGGACGACATCGAAGCCGTGATTGTCTACCTCAAATCGTTCGGAAGCTGATCATGCGGTGGTCGGGCATAGTGGCGTGCACGGCGGTTCTGGCGGCTTTCGCCACATCGACCTACGCAACCGAGGACCTTGGTGATGCCAAGGCCGGGAAAACAGTGTTCGCCAAATGCAAAGGCTGCCATCAGGTTGGCGAAGGAGCCGAAAACAAAATCGGCCCGCATCTGAATGGTCTCTTTGGGCGCAAGGCTGCGGGTCTTGATGGTTTCAATTATTCCAAGAGCCTTATGCGCGCGGGGAATTCGGGTTTGGAATGGCACGCTGACACTTTGTCAGCTTATATCGAAAATCCACGTGCATTTGCGTCGGGCACAAGGATGAGCTTTCGCGGTCTGAAAGACCCGGAAGACCGGGCCAATGTGATTGCCTATTTGCGGGGGTTTTCAGACAACCCTCGGGATATTCCCGAAGCGGACCCAACCGCAAAAGGCACGGACCATTCGATTGATCTCGCGATCCTGGCGATTCAGGGAGACCCGGAATACGGCGCATATCTCAGCAGCGAATGCACGACATGCCATCAGATCGAAGGAAGTGACGAAGGTATCCCGTCGATCGTGTATTGGCCCGACGAGGATTTTGTCGTCGCCATGCACGCATACAAGGACAAAAAGCGGCCACACCCGGTTATGCAAATGATCGCCGGAAGGCTGAGCAATGACGAGATCGCGGCCTTGGCCGCATATTTCAATAACCCAGAGTGATTGTGCCTAAGGGGAGGAAACGCGATGACACTCGACAGACGTACATTTCTAGGAGCCGCCGGGGTGGTGGCAGCCGGATTATCTGCACCGATGGTTCTGGCTCAGGGCAGGCCCCGGGTCGTTGTTGTCGGCGGCGGTGCAGGCGGCGCTACGGCTGCCCGCTATATTGCGAAGGACAGCAAAGGTGAGATCGACGTGACGCTGATCGAGCCGTCGCGGACCTACTACACCTGCTTCTTCTCGAACCTGTATCTTGGAGGGTTCCAGGAACTTTCGGATATCGCCCACAGCTATGGCACGCTTGCCGCCGACTATGGGATAAACGTGGTCCACGATTGGGCCATCGGTGTTGACCGCGACGCCAAGACTGTATCATTGGCCGGGGGTGGCTCGGTTCCGTACGACAAGCTGATCCTCAGCCCGGGTATCGATTTTGTTGACGGGGCTGTTGAAGGCTGGGACCTCTCGGCGCAGAACAAGATGCCGCATGCATACAAGGCCGGCTCGCAGACGGAGCTTCTGAAAGCTCAGATCATGGCGATGCCGGAAGGCGGTACTTTTGCGATGGTTGCACCACCAAATCCGTACCGCTGCCCGCCCGGACCCTATGAGCGGGTCTCGATGGTTGCGCATGTTCTGAAAGCAAACAATCCCACAGCGAAAATCATCGTGGCGGATCCGAAGCCGAAGTTTTCGAAGATGGCATTGTTCCAGGAAGGCTGGGCAAACCATTACGAAGGCATGGTCGACTGGATCGGTGAAGACTTCGGTGGCGGCAATGTCTCGGTCAACCCGGACGCGATGACCGTGACCATCGACGGAGAAGAGACCAAAGTCGACGTCTGCAACGTGATCCCGGCGATGAAAGCCGGACGCATTGCAGAAATGGCAGGAGTGACCGAAGGCAACTGGGCGCCGGTGAACGCCGCGGACATGTCCTCCAAGGCTGATCCGGACATCTATGTCCTTGGCGATGCCAGCCAGCAGGGTGACATGCCGAAATCGGGCTTCTCGGCCAACAGTCAGGCGAAAGTCTGTGCGAATGCCGTACGGGGCGCGTTGACCGGATCCAAGGTGTTCCCGGCCAAGTTCTCCAACACCTGCTGGTCACTGATCGACACGGATGATGGCGTGAAGGTTGGCGCAACCTACGAGGCGACGCCCGAAAAAATCGCCAAGGTGGACGGCTTCATCAGCCAGACCGGCGAAGATGCCGATCTGAGAAAAGCAACGTACGAAGAGTCGCTGGGTTGGTACGCCGGTATCACCTCGGACATGTTCGGATAGAAGTTTTCGGGGGTTTTGACACGGGTCAAAGCCCCCGAAGCTCAATCTGAGAAACTGCGGCTCAGGAGGAGGATCAAAACCATGAAACACTTTATTGTCACGGCCGCGTTTTTTGCAGTCTCCGCCAGTCAAGGGCTTGCCGAGGATATCATCACGACCCCCTTTGACGGAAGTTTTGATGACGCCACCTTTGCCGTCGAATCCGCCATTGTCGGGCAGGGGCTGGTCATCGATTATGTAAGCCACGTTGGCGAAATGTTGAACCGAACGGGCGCTGATGTCGGCAGCGACAAACAGATATTCGCGGCGGCGGACATTTTTATTTTTTGCTCGGCAAAGATTTCGCGAGAGGTGATGGAAGCTGATCCGATGAATATCGGCTATTGCCCATATGGGATTTTCGTGACCGAGGACGATGACGGGGTGAAGGTCGGATACCGAAGCTATCCGGACGGCCCGATGCAAAAGGTCCAGACCCTGTTGTCCGGAATCGTGGAAGAGGCCGTTGGGAATTGAAATGAACTACCGGCAGTATTTTCGAGATCAACTTGATCAGCTGAAACAAGAAGGAAACTACCGGGTTTTTGCAGAACTCGAACGTCAATGCGGCGCGTTTCCAAAGGCGCGCAGTTTCACAGGGGGTGGTCCCGAAAAAGTCACTGTCTGGTGCTCGAACGACTATCTTGGAATGGGGCAGCATCCCAAGGTTCTGGCGGCCATGCACGGGGCGATCGACAAATGCGGTGCATGTGCCGGCGGGACGCGGAATATTTCGGGGACCACGCACGAACACGTTCTGTTGGAGCAGGAGCTTGCGGACCTTCACGGCAAGGACGCAGCTTTGCTGTTCACGTCCGGCTACGTATCCAATTGGGCTGCCTTGGGAACCTTGGCGTCCCGCATTCCCGGCATCACGGTTTTGTCCGACGAATTGAACCATGCCTCGATGATCGAGGGGATTCGTCACAGCCGTTGTCAAAAACGGATCTGGAAGCACAACGATCTTGAAGACCTTGAAAGGCAACTTGCGGACTTGCCTGCAAATGCGCCCAAGCTGATCGCGTTTGAAAGCGTCTATTCCATGGATGGCGATATTGCACCGATTGCCGAGATCTGTGATCTGGCGGACCGGTATGGCGCGATGACCTATCTGGATGAGGTTCACGCGGTCGGGCTGTACGGTCCGCGCGGCGGGGGCATTGCCGAGCGAGAGGGCCTGATGGACCGCCTGACCGTGATTGAAGGGACCTTGGGCAAGGCGTTCGGCGTGGTCGGTGGGTACATCGCGGCGTCGCGGGAACTTGTAGATTTTGTCCGATCCTTTGCCAGCGGATTTATTTTCACCACTGCTTTGCCGCCGGCCGTGGCAGCAGGTGCCGCGGCTTCGGTGAAGCACCTGAAGCAAAGCAATGCAGAGCGGCAACAGCACAAAAAGCGCGTGCGCGAAGTCCGGGACAGGCTGGACGATCTGGGTATTCCCCATACACCGAACCCAAGCCATATCATTCCGGTCATGGTCGGCGATCCGGTCAAGTGTCGCTTCATTTCGGATGTGCTGATGCGTGACTATGGGATCTACATCCAGCCGATCAACTATCCAACTGTTCCCAAAGGAACGGAACGTCTGCGGATTACGCCGTCGCCGGTGCACACCAGTGAAGACGTGGACCGGCTGGTATCTGCATTGGGTGAGTTATGGACGCAATGTCAATTGGCACGCAGGCCAATGGCTGCGCAATGACGCTGGCGAATTGACCAAAGACAAGGACACACACGCAACGAAGTGAGAGTTTCTGCCCATGGAGAGGCTCATCGATTTGCTGGGAGACCCGGGCACCTTGGCGTTTGCCGGAGTGCTGGTGGGTATCTTGTTCGGTGTGACGGCTCAGAAGTCTCATTTTTGTTTGCGCGCATCGACGGTGGAAGTTGCCGAAGGTAAGCTTGGCCCCCGTTTGGCGGTTTGGCTGATCGCCTTTACCGCGGCACTGACGCTGGTACAGGCGCTTGTCTCGCTTGAATTGCTGGACCTTTCCGAGGCACGTGCGATCGCGTCCACCGGCAGCCTTAGCGGTGCGGTTATTGGTGGGGCGATGTTTGGCATCGGCATGGTTCTAGCGCGCGGATGCGCTTCTCGCCTGCTGGTCTTGGCCTCGTGCGGTAATCTGCGTGCACTTGTGACAGGATTGATTTTGACCTTGGTGGCGCAGGCAGCCTACACAGGCGTTCTCAGCCCGGCCCGTGAAGCAATTTCCGGTCTGTGGACCATCTCAGGAGGCGCAGGGCGCGATCTTGCAGAAATAATGGGGCTTTCACCATCGGTCTATTCGGCCGTTGCCGCAATTGGATTTGTCCTGTCGATCGTGTTTGCCCTTCACAGGAAGGTCGCGCCTGCAAAGATCGTGACAGCCGCCGGAGTTGGCGGGGCAGTGGCGCTTGGCTGGTTCATGACATTTTCCATCGCGCAGGCATCATTTGAAGTCGTGCCAGTGTCTTCGGTGACGTTTACCGGCCCGGCCACAGACACGCTGATGACGTTGGTTGCAGAGCGAAATGTGGTGCTGTCTTTCGGTATCGGTCTTGTGCCGGGCGTGGCCATTGGCGCAGCAGGATCTGCCATCATTTCCGGCGAGTGGAGGATCGAACGTTTTGGCCCGGACACTCCGATGGAGCGGTACCTCGTCGGAGCTGTCCTCATGGGGTTCGGGGCGATGCTGGCCGGAGGTTGCGCCGTGGGCGCCGGACTTTCAGGTGGGTCCGCCCTGTCATTGACCGCCTGGCTTGCCGTTTTCTTCATGTGGGTTGGGGCGATAGGCACGCACAGGATTTTGATGCGGCTGCCGGTATTGCAGCACTCCTGACTTACTCGAACTCCATCTGTTCGAAAACGCGCCCGGCGTTCTTTGTTGCCAGTTCCTCGAACGTGTCCAGATGGGCATAAGGGGACTGATCGACATAATAGGCTTCGGTCAGATCGCCGCCCGCATCCATATGTTCCTGAATCCTGGTTCGCAGATACACCAGGTAATCGCGTGTATAGCGGCGCACCTGATCCATATTCGTGGGATGACCGTGCCCGGGTATGACATATGTGGCATTCAAAGCCTCGAACTCGTTGTCCCAGGTTTCCAGCCAATCCGCGGTATAGGTATCCTGAAAGATCGGCAGCATACGCTCGTGGAATGCCATGTCACCTGCAATGACAAGGCTTTGGTTCGGCAACCAGATCGAGATATCGCCGGGGCTGTGGGCCGGTCCGAGGTATTTGGCTTCGATCCGGAAGTTGCCCATCTCAACCACGTATTCATCATCGAATGTCTCGGTTGGGCCCGCCAGAAACGTTCCCTCTGCCTTGTCCTGATTGTATCGTTTCATTCCCTCAAGGATTTGAGGGCCATACTCCTCGAACTCAGCTGCTGCATCCGAATGGGCGACGATTGGAACACCGATTTCCGACCAGTAGGCATTGCCAAGCATCGCGTGCCCCTGACCGTTTTCGTTGAAGACAAGCGTGACCGGCTGATCCGTAATCGCCTGAATTTCCTTGTGCAGCGCCTCGGCAAGCACATAGGCGGCACCACCGTTGACAACGACCACCCCCTCACCGGTCACGATGAAGCTCAGGTTGTTGTTGTGGCCAGAGTTATCGTAGGTCGGCGGAGCGGTTGCGCCAATGGCGGAATAGACGCCAGGGACGTATTCGACCGGCTTGGAATACAGAACGCTTTGCGGATACTGGTCTGCGATATCCTCGCTTGCCCAAGCTGGTGTGACGAAAGCAACCGCAAACACGAATGATCGTATCATGACGCCTCTCCAATGAATCTGTAGGCAGAACCGGTCTTTTCGACGCGGCCAATTCCACCGTTCGGCAAATGGAAGCCGATTATTCTCATTTCCTCTTCGGAAACCTGATCCAGCAGTGAGTAACGCGCAGCTGCGGCGACCTGGGGATCCTGATCGGTTCCACTGTGCCAATCGGGGTGTTCAAAGGCCACGTGCGGATTTCCCAGCGCGTCACCGACGACCATCACAGACTCATTCCCATTTCGAAGCTCAAACGCCATGTGACCGGGCGTGTGCCCAAAGCTTGCCCGTGCAGCAATGCCCGGAAGTATCTCTTGCCCATCCTCGAAGAACGCGACCTGATCCTCGATCGCTTCCAATCGCCGTTTGGCGCCGGCCGCGAACGCCGTGCGATCTTCGCCTATCGTGTCCACCGTTGAGGGGTTCCACCAATAATCCCATTCTTTGCGTCCAATGAGGTGCGTCGCATTTGGGAAAAGCAGGTCGTCGAAATCATCCAGAACACCCCAGATATGATCCGGGTGCGCGTGTGTGAAAACCACATGCGTGACACTTTCGGGCGAAAGGCCGATTGTTTCAAAAGTTTCCATCAGTTTGCCCGATGTGGGCATGAAGTCCGGCCCCGCTCCAGCATCGAACAGCACGGTGTTTTCATCATCCCGATAAAGCGTGACGTTGCACTCTGGCTCGTACTTGGTCGCGTCCGCTTGATTGCGGGTCAGGATTTGCTCGACCTCTTCCTTGGGCATGGCTCCGAAAACAACATCAGGTGGCAATGACAGGTATCCGTCTGAAACGGTCGTAATTCGGGCTGAAGGACCAAGCCGCAGCTCTGCCTGCACGATCCTGGCTTGAGCTCCAAGTGCCGCAAGGCACGTGGCATTGAACAGGAAACTGCGTCGGGACAAAGAAATTCCATTCATACGCAATCATTAAAATGAATATTATTATTTGTAAACGATGGAAGTCCCAACAAAGGATCATTCCAAGACGCTGAAAACCCGGTCGGGTTTTCTTTGCGATTGGGCGAAGAACGGTTCTCAGTGTTGGCAAATGGAGACGTCACCAAGGTCATGCGCAAAGTGAACGCGCAGCGCAATCCGCGCGAAGATGGAATGCCGAGGAAGCGACGATGTCGGAAAGGTGACTGCTATGTGACCTTGAAAACGGGGGAAGGCCCTGCCGCTGAACGACGGCGACGGCAGACACAGCTTTCCACCGAAAAATCCCGGCCCATCTGCGTCAAAGCGCATTGTTCTCATCCCGCTGTGCTTGTAAGGAAATTGCATGGCCACAGAGGCTGCGCCGTGCGGGCGTGATGGAATGGTAGACATATCAGACTTAAAATCTGAAGGGCGTATGCCCGTGTGGGTTCGAGTCCCACCGCCCGCACCACAAAATTTTTGAAAAATGCTGGGACTTATGTGTGCGTGGCAGGACGCGCCGTGGGGGACGCGCGGGTGCTGCGAGGGGCCCACTCAACACTGCTGTGCGACCGAGCCTAAACCGGAAACCCCAATTGTCGGATCAGTTTCCAAATGTCCCTGTTTGCGGCTGACAGCTGATCAACGACTTCTTCGATCTGGCGCAGGGCATGGTCGTCGACGGTATCTTCGCGGCCGAGTTTTATGTCAGTTTTGCGGTCAGCGATCCGCATAAGGATCGTTTTCGGGTTTCCGCTTTCGGGGTCGAAGGAATAGATGCAATGGTTGTACTTGTTGCGGATGCCGGAAAGCTTGGCCAGCCTTTGCGTATGTTCAAGGATCGGATCGCGAACCCGGGCAGGACGCCCTTCCATTTTTGCAAGCCTTTCAACCAGATCTATTCGCGCGCGGGTAGTGTTCAAAGTCAGAAAGATGATTACGGCCACGTCCTTGGACGTTCCGGTCAGGCCGGCGATCAGGTGGATCAGCAGGCTTTCGGTATTTGTCCACATATAGTTCAGCCTGCCGACCAAAAGGATCAGGCGGTCGAACCGGGCTTCAAACGGATCAGTCAAGGGCGGTCTGCTGCGCCTCATGAGGCGCTACCTCGAAATAGAAGTGAGCAGCCGCCGTCCGGTTGCTGACACCGATCTTTCCGACAACGTTATGCATGTGCAGTTTGACCGTGTGTTCCGTGATGCCCAGCTTGGCCGCAATCAACTTGTTGCTTTTGCCTTCTGAGACCAGTTGCAGAACCTGTTTTTCGCGGCGTGTCAGCTTGGAATACTGTGCGTGCCGATCCGCGCCGTTGGATGTAATGGCTTCCCGTTGCCGTGGTCTTTCAGGCGCGCGCTGACAGGGGGATGAGACACAGTCAGCCAGAAAGCTCGGAAGATAAAGTTCCTCGTGCATCAGCAGTCGGAGGATGGCGCGCCATGCGTCCGGTGCCACGTTCATCGGTAGAAAACCGACATCTCCAAACTGCGCGCGGTTCCAGCCTTCGAACAGGTGTCGGGCGGATTCCTCTTTGCGATAGGCGAAAGCTAGACAGCCGGAACCTGCACTTTTGGTGTATGCATCGGGGCGCGCCAAAAGGTCCTCGATCAACATCTGATCCACGACGACGATCTTGCCGCTGTCCGGAACATGTGCGCGCATTGCCTCGAGTGTTTCGAAGCGAAAAGCGCGGACGCCAAATTCAGTTTGAACGCTTCTTAGAGTTTGATTTGAATAGAATAGTTCTTTCCCGAGGAAGACAATCGAAAAATCTTCTGAATAAAGACTCTGATTGCCAGATTCATTGTTCAAAGACTCACTCATTATATTCCCTCACAATACGGGGTTAACCGGAAATGGCTTTATCGAAATGGAATTGCCGGCGCAAAAGTAGTTAACTAATCAAAGAATTACATATGTTTTAGTGTAGCTGAAAACGTGATTTTCCACAACCAGATGGTATGGTTCACGGGCCCGAGAAATAGAACTATTGTTTAGGTTTTTTGGCGTGGAATTGTGTAACCAACGGAAACAATTGCACTATTTTTTGTTGCTTTTATTATTTAGAACTTTTTGATCCAGACCGGGGAAGGTTTCGCGATTTTTTTATTATAGTCAAAAAAATCAATATCTTACCCACATCAGAACTTTCAGTTAGCTAGGCGCGAGCGTGCGTCGCTGCAAACATGGTCAGGCTTTAATTGTGAAAGCGTCTGTCCCTGCCGCGCCCGTTCTTTGCGTATTTCAGCATCGATTGTGAACGGTCGCGTATTCGGCTTAGCCGGGAAAGGAGGTGGCCTCAGGAAAACGACCGTGGACCGCATTCAGCGTGTTTGAACGCTGTGCGGGTTTTTTAGTTTCAATCACGCCCGTTGCCGCTTTGTAGATGAATGGCGGTCAGGCGTTCCAGAAATGGGAATTTGTTATGAGACGTAATGTAAACAATACAAACGTAACGACCGTTGACGAAATTGTTGTCGAAAACCTCGAAGCTCCGGTTGATGTTGAAATTCAGGTTGATGAGGCTCTTGTCGAAGCCGATGTGACTGCGCAGCAACAGCAGCAGGACCAAAATGTAGAAAACGCCAACGAACAGGGCCAGGATCAGGGCCAAGACCAAGGTCAGGACCAGGGCCAGGATCAGGACCAGGGTCAGGATCAGGACCAGGGTCAGGATCAAGACCAGACGCTTAATGCCGGCGACAACACCAACGACAACTCCAACAGCAACTCAATCAACATCGATTTCGGCGGCGGTGAGTGGATTCCGCGCGACGATGATCAGGTTGATCTGGATCTTGGCGACTCGGCGACAGTGGGTGACGTTATCACTGCTGGTCGCGATCTGACCTATGATCCAGGCGATGACATGAATCTGGATATCTCGATGGACGGTGCCGGAACGGCAATGTCATCCGTGAACAGCCAGGTCGCCAGCCTGAGCGACGATGACACGCTTGATTCACCGACCGTATCCAACAACGCTGACTTCACCCAGAACGGTGATGCCAATGGCGGCACGGCAACTGCGGCTGAAGGTATCAGCTCTGATGCCAACGGTGGAAAATCGGGCGACGGTGGAACCAGTTACGGTGGAGCAGCCGATTCATCAACCTTTGGCAGCCACGCGTGGGCTGACGGTGGCGATACCGGCAGTGCAGATGCCGATTCCAGCGCCGGCCGGGGCGGATCGACCGGTGACGCAAGCAATGCCAGCAATGGTGTTGGTATGGCGGGCGCAGGATCCGACGGTGACAGCGCCGGTGGAGATGGCGGTGCCGCGGATAGTTCGGCGTCGTCCGACAATGATGGCAGCACAAGTGCCGATGGCAGCGGAACCGGCGGAGCCGGCGGCAGCGCAGATTCGTTTGGTCTGGGTCTGGGCCTGGGTCTGTCCGGTTCGAACGCAGCCGGTAACGCAAATGGCGGCGACAGCGATTCCGACTCGACAGGAACCGGGACCGGAACGGCCGACAACGCTGCGGACGCGTCCGGCGCGGATGGTGGCGACGGTAATGCTGCGGCAGATGGTTCGGCTTCGAACACCAGCGACAGCAACACCGATGCAAATGATGCCACTGCGGGTGACAACACTGCGGACGGCTCTGCTGACAGCGGCGCGGACAGCTCGGCTGACGGCTCTGGCGGAACCGGAACCGGTGGTGACGGATCCGGCGGTGACGGCACTGGCGGTGACGGAACCGGTGGCGACGGTACCGGCGGCGACGGCGAAGGTGGATTCGGCGCGATGGTCGAAGCTGCAATCATGGCTTTGCAGGAAGAGCTGGGCATGATTGACGCCGAAGCAGGCGAAGGCGGTGACGGAACCGGCGGTGACGGCACCGGTGGCGACGGCACGGCCGGCGACGGTTCAGGTGGCGACGGCTCGGGCGGCGACGGCTCCGGTGGAACCGCTGATGCGGATTCCGATGCGCAGGGTGTTGGCGATCAGTCGGCAAGCGGGCCGGATATCGACCAGAGCCCCGGCGACGTGAACGGCGCGGCCAGCAACTCGCAGGACACCGACGGCAGCGGCGGTGACGGCGGGTCGAACGCAGCAGATGGCGCAGCGGATGCGGCCGGTACCGGAACATCGGCTGCCGACGGCGACGGCGGCGCGGGCGGTAGCACAACGCCAACATCAACGTCTACCGGCAACGGAGCCGGGTCCGCCGACGCGGCCAATACCGCAGGCAACGGTGGAGCTGCCGACATCTTCGGAGACGCCGACACGAACGGTGCGGCTGACAGCCTGGCCGAAGCAATTGCCGGATACGGTGGCGAAGGCAGTTCCGACAATGATGCCACATCGACTGGCTCCGGCGACGCAACTGGTGCGGCCGACTCGGGCAACGGTGGTGCCGGTGGCGCATCCGCCGCGAACGGCGGAACCAGCGGAGCTTCGATGGGCAGTGCAACGTCCGGCGATACCATGGGTGGCACGATCACCGGTGGTAACGGTGGCGGCGCCTATTCAGGTGACGGTGGTGCCGGCGGCAATGGTGGTGCCTGGGGCGCGAACAATGGTGGCGATGGTATCGTGACCGGCGAGTCCTATGCGTCGGCTGCGGCTGTCGTTGATACGTCTGCATTCAATCAGTCGATCATCATGGGCGCCAACGTTCTGGGCAACACGGTCGATACGACCATGGTGGGTGGTTCGATGACCATGTCCCACGCCAGCGACGACACGGACGTTTAAGTCAAAAGGCGGGGCTCGCATTTTCGGGCCTTGCTACCTTTCGAAAATGCCGGGGCCGCAAAACGCGGCCCCGGCCCAACTGAACCCAAAGCGGAAATTACGAGCCGCCGCGGGCAAAAAGGAAAACCGACATGGCACTTGACGGTATTACGGAAACGATAGCGCATTTTGTTGGAACTTTTGAGCTTACAATAGAACAAGCCCGCCTGAGGGATCAGTACGAGGAATTCAGCGCCCTGAGGCGGAAAGCCGAAATAGACGGGCTTGACGAGCCAACCTCGATTCACATCAAAGCTGATCTGGATATCCCGGCGGGCGAATACAAAGCCCTGCCATTCAATTTTCTTCCCTCTCAACCGGAACTGCCGTTGCCAAAAGCTCCTGTCGGACCGGTGCATGAGTCGGTCATCATCCTCAACGGTGACAGCGCGGAGTCCACGCGATTTGTGCCAGACAGCGTATCCGGTCCGTCTTCTGCACCGGAACTGATTATTCTGCGACCGGATACAGTGCCATTGGGTTCGGCAATGACGTTCACCGTGCAAAAGGTGGTCATGCGCGACAACGACACGGTGGGGGAAGGGGACTTTCGCGATACCGAGGCGCTGATCGCCCAGGGCGAAGAGATGCTGGACATGGCGCTGTCGCTTCATACCCTGGCAGCCCCTTCGCTTTCACTCGCGGATTACAAGTCGACCGAAATGCTCGAGGCGCTGGCCGAACAGATGTTGGCCCCGGCAAACGCGAATATCGACGGGGTCACGATACATCAGTTTCATGGCGATGATGCGTTGGGGGTGATCGTGAACGGCAAGTACGTTGACGACGCTCCGGTATGGACAGACATCCTGCCTGCGTTCCATCAGCCGGATGAAGCCGAAGATGGAGATGATGAGGCCGAGGCCATGCTTCCGGCCGAGTGGGATCAGTCGAAAGATCCTGACTTTGACGACGGACACCTGGTCGTGACCGGAGGAAACCTTGCGATCAATGCTGTCTCGGCATCTGTAGGTTGGGTTGATGCTCCCTATATCGCCGTCGGAGGGCAGGCGATCAGCCTGACCGCCATCAGCCAGGTCGCGCTTGTGTCAGATTGGGATGTGGGGGCGCCGGGAACGGGCAGCGGCACCAATGTGATCCAATCCTCGAAGATCGAAGTCGAAGGTCGAGATGCCCCCTGGCTGGACAATGGCACCGGAACAACCGGACAGCCCGAGTTCATCGTTGTGGATTGGGTCTACGGTGATCTGGTTGTGGCCAACTTCGTCAAGCAAGTTATCGACGCCACGGATATCGACAACATACAGACCGAGATTTCGGCCGCATCGACCTTGTACGCGTTGGGCGACAACGAAATGTTCAATGTCACCGACATCGTGCAGCTGGGCAGCTTTTACGACCTGATTATGATCGACGGGAATATGATTTCCGTGGACATGTTGTACCAGGCCAACGCCCTGATGGATGACGATATCATCAGCGGCGGTAAGCCCGGCGCAATGGCCGGAGATGATGAAAACGTGATCATGAATGACGCGTCGGTCAAAACGATAGGCGCAGATACACATCAGGATCTGCAACAAAACCTTTCCGACGCCATGGCGCTTGATCAAACGGACATCGATGCCTTGGAGAACGCGCTGCTCAACGATCCCTTGTTCGCAGGAATGGAACAGTTGCGCGTGCTCAAGATCGACGGAGACTTGTTGCAGGTGAACATTGTTGAACAGGTCACCATGATGCTGGATCAGGATCAAATTGACCTGTCCGGTCCAAGTGCCGCCGATACCGATGTCGTCGCAGGCAGCAACGCCCTGTTGAACTCTGTCAATCTGACCAAAATGGGTGTGGATTCGACGGTTATGGCCGCTGACGGATCTTATTCCGACCTGCTGCTTCATCAGGCCAGCCTGATTGACATGCCAGACAACCAAGAAATCACAGAAATGACCAACGAGGCGATCGCCGCAATCATGGCGGACATGTCTGTGCCGCAACCGGATGCGGCCCTGGCACTGGACGCACCATCCACTGACACAACGACACCAGATGACGGCCTGCAAACCCTGCTGGCCTGACCCCCCCAAGTTTTTATCGAGTGACCAGAAGGTTTGTATATGTCGATTGTTTTTTCGTCGCGCCGTCCGCTCTTATCCAGTCCCTTGGACAGGCAGGGCGGTTTGGGCCCGAAACGCCAGCGCGCAGACGGTGGGGCAGATCCAGTGACACAACGGGTCAAAGCCCGGTTGCACCTGACGCAGGAGATGCGCGTGTCTGAGTCAGATCCGGATTCGACGGTAGAAACCGAAGCGCCACAGCAAGCTGAAGACCAAAAACACTCACGCGAACGACGGCGCGCTGATCCTCCCCATCAGCGTGCGCAGCCGCAACCCGCGCAAGATGAAGGTACGGCGGGTGGCGGCAATGGGGTGGCCGACGCCGACGGCCCAGATCCGGCATCCGCCGGGGACTCGACTGCGCGCAAGACCCCCTCTGCACGCTCATCCGGTGGGAACGGCATAGGCACCACGATCGAGGCCAAGGCAAACCAGCCACTGTTGCAAACGAATTCCGGCGGCGGTGATGGGAACGGGCCACCCCAAACCTTCCACAAACGCACCCCGCCCGAAGACTTCCAGCGTACGTTGCGCGTTTCGATGCGGGCGATCCGGCGCAATCTTGCATTTGTTCTGGTCCTGACCTGCGCCACGAACATCCTGATCCTGGCGATCCCGATCTATCTGTTCCAGATCAGTGACCGTGTTCTGACCAGCCGGTCGCTGGACACGCTGATCATGCTGACGGCCATCGTTGCAGGGGCGGTGGTCTTCCAGTCTGCTTTTGATGCGGTGCGGCGGTTCATGCTCATGCGGACCGGGGTCGAAGTGGCGGCCCGGCTGGGCGCACCGGTTCTGAGCGCGGCGGCCTATGCGTCGCTGCATGGAAACGGGCGCGAGTATCAGACATTGGGCGATCTGCAACAGCTTCGTGGTTTTCTGGTCTCGGGCACACTGCTTTCATTTCTGGACGTGCCGTTTGCGCCGCTGTTCATCCTGATGATTTTCCTGGTGCATCCGCAACTGGGCATGATCGTAGTGGTTACTGCGCTGATCCTGATGACGATTGCGCTGATCAACCAGAAAATGACTGCCAAGCCGTTTGCCGAGGCCAACAAGGCACAGTCCATGGCGAATCTGCATCTGGATTCGATGTCTCGCAACAGCCAGATCATCAACGCCCTGGCAATGATCCCCGAGGCCGTGCGGATCTGGGGGCGGGACACTGCCCAATCCCTGACCTGGCAGGTTCGGGCACAGGATCGCAACGTGATCTTCGCTTCAATCTCGCGCGCCGTTCGCCTTTTGACGCAGATCGGAATTCTGGGTTGGGGCGCGTTCCTGGCGCTACAAGGAGAGATCACGGGCGGTATGGTGATTGCGGCCTCGATCATTGCCGGGCGTGCCTTTGCGCCAATCGAAGGTTCGATTGAAGGATGGAACAGCTATCTGCTGACGCGCGGAGCTTATGGCCGGATCAAGGCGCTGCTGTCGACTTCGGCCCTGCAATACGAAAAATTGCGCTTGCCACGCCCCGAAGGTCGTCTGGATGTCGAACGCCTGCTCTATGTACCGGGCGGAACCAAACGCGTGGTTCTGAACGGCATCACGTTCTCGCTGGTTCCCGGCGAAACTTTGGCCATCATCGGCAATTCCGGTGCCGGGAAAACCACGCTTGGGAAAACTCTGGTGGGATCCATTCTGCCCACATCGGGCAGCGTCAGGCTTGACCTGATGGACATCCGAAACTGGGACCCGCGCCAGTTCGGTGAAAGCATCGGCTACCTGCCGCAGGATGTTCAGCTGTTCCCGGGCACGATCAAGGACAATATCGGCCGGATGCGGGCGGATGCCACTGACGAACAGATCCACGATGCCGCCGTTCTGGCCGATGTTCATAACATGATTGCAACGTTGCCGCAGGGATATGAGACCGTGGTGGCCGCCGATGGCTCGCCTTTGTCCGGTGGTCAGAAGCAGCGTATCGCACTGGCGCGGGCGTTCTTCGGCAACCCCAGAATGGTTGTGCTGGATGAACCGAATTCAAATCTTGACGTCGCAGGGGACAAGGCGCTGGCATGTGCGATCGAACAGGCGCGTCAAAGCAAGATCACCGTGGTCGTCATTACGCAGAAGCCGACGTTGTTGAATGTTGTCGACAAGATCATGTTGCTGACGGACGGGCGCGTGGCCCTGTTCGGCCAGCGTGATCAGGTTCTTCAGCAGCTCAACGGGCCGCGCAAGCAGACCGGAATTGAAGGCCAGCAGGGGGGCTGACCATGAATGACCTCGTACCTGTGAACAACTCAGCCAATGATCCAGATGTCTGGTATGCCGAGGTTCCGCGCTCGATCAACAGGTTGATGGTGATCGGGCTGGTCATGCTTGTCGTGTGCTTCGGCGGTTTCGGGGTCTGGTCCTTCAGTGCCCCGCTGGCCGCAGCGGTCATCGCGCAAGGCAGCTTTGTGGCCACGGGCCGAAACAAGATTGTCCAACATCTTGAAGGCGGCATCATCGAAGACATCAAGGTTGTGGAAGGTCAGGCGGTTCAGGCAGGTCAGGTGTTGATGACCCTGGACCAGACCTCGGCGCAGGCCAATGAGCGTGAGCTGCATATTCGCAAGCTGCGCCTTCAGGCCATGACCGAACGGTTGCTGGCCGAGTACGGGGAACGCGACCGCCTCGTGTTTTCGCAGGCGCTTGTCGAAGCATCCGACGATCCTGAAGTAATGGCCATTCTGGATGGGCAAAAGCTCAGCTTCGATGTGTCGCGCAAGACGCTGCTGAATGACTTGGCCTTGCTGGAGCGCAACATGGAAGCACTGAAAATCCGATCCAGCGGATTTGAGGCGCAGCTGGACAGCATGGCCCGGCGTGCCGAGATCTTGCAGGAGGAGTTCGAAGCCAAGAACCAACTGTTCGAAAAGGGCCTTGTCCGCAAAGGGGAGTTGAACACCATCCGTCGTGTCCAGGCCGAAGCCGAAGGTCAGCAGGCCCGGTTGCAGGCGGAAGCCGCTGAAATCAACCAGATGCTGCTGAAATATGACGAACAGATTGCGCGTACGCGGTCCGCTTATCGTGAGGCCGCACTGGACGAACTGGGCGTGATCGAAGCTGATCTGGAAAGCGTGCGTGAAAAATCCCGACAGGCGCGCAGCGTTCTTGACCGGGCCGTGGTGCGCGCGCCGGTCACCGGAACGGTGGTGCGATTGCATTATCACACGCCTGGCGGTGTGATTGAGACCGGGGAACCGATAGCCGAGATCCTGCCCGCGGATGCGCCCCTGATCATCGAGGCACAGATTCCGCGTACCGAGATTGACAGTGTCGTCACGGGGCAGACCGCCACAGTCCGCCTGATCGCATTGAATCAGCGCACGACGCCTGTTTTGTATGGCGAGGTCTTCTATATTTCGGCCGATGCGCTGCTTGAGGATTCGACCGGTGTTCCGCAGGAAGTCTATCTGGCACGAGTCTCACTGACCCCGGATGAGTTGCAGCGCGTGCGCGGCTTTGTTCCGACACCGGGGATGCCCGCTGAAATCATGATCCAGACCGAGGAACGCACCTTTGCGGCCTATATCGCCAAACCGGTATCAGACAGCATGTCGCGCGCGTTTCGCGAGCAGTAACACGCGCGTTTCCTTCCATGTCTACACCTTCCAAAATTCGCATGTTAACCTCTGCGCGGTGACGTAAAGGAGAACCCACATGCCGGTGACGGTGAAAGAGATGATGGAGGCGGCCAACGCGGTGGTCGAGCGTATCGATGCGGCCAAGGCAAAGGCGATGACCGAACAGGGGGCGCTGCTGTTGGACATTCGCGATGCGAATGAGTTGGAAAACACGGGCCGCGCCGTCGGGGCGCATCATATACCCCGCGGCATGCTGGAGTTTCGGGCAGATGATGCATTGCAATCACATGACCCTGAACTGCGCAAGGATCGCCCCATCGTGTTGTACTGCGCATCAGGCGGGCGCGCGGCTTTGGCCGGAAAACTCCTGAAGGATATGGGATACCAGAGGGTGTACAATCTTGGTGGATTGACGGACTGGTTGAATGGGGGCGGTGAAATCTCCAAATCCTAGCTTCGGAACCGTTTGAAACTGACACAAATCAAAGCGTAATATATTCGAATCGTGAAATATTTGACCGGAAGCCATCAAAAGGAAAATCCGGCCATGTTTCGCCTTGCCGCTATGCTGTATTCACTGATTGCAACTGCTCTGTCTGGTTCGGCCGTAATCGCCGTGCTGTCGGCTGGAATGGTGTCCGTCAGCGCAATTGTGGGCGCCGCGGCCGCGGGGGCCGTAATCGCCGCTCCGGCATCCTGGATGGTGGCCAGGCGGCTGTATCAAGGCGCTTGATCAGGCGTTCAGGAAGGTCCTGACAGCAGCTTCGAATTCGCGCGGTTTTTCGGCGTGCAGCCAATGTCCGGCGCCGGGAATCTTGGCAAATCGCGCGCCGGGAAACAAAGCGCGGATCTTGGCTCGATGTTCCGGCAAGACGTAATCTGACTCGCCCCCCGACAAGAACAGCGCGGGGCCTTGCCACTGGGCGTCCAATTCGGGAAAGCCCATGACGTTTGGCATCTGGTCCGCCAACACATCCAGGTTCAGCAACCAACGCTTTCCCTTGATGTCCAGCGATTGGGTGAAAAAGCTCTGCAATGCTTTTTCGACGCCTTGCTCGGCCAATTGCTGCTCGGCATCCGAGCGGCGTGCAATGCGCGAGAAATCCACGGCACGCATGGCCTCGATGAATTGAATTTGGCTGTGCGTGTATTTCACCGGCGCAATATCTGCGACCACCAGTTTGTTCACTAGCGCGCCGTGTTGCAGCGCAAGTGTCATCGCGGCCTTGCCGCCCATTGAATGCCCAAGAACGTCCGCTGTCCCGCCAATCTGTTCGATGACCTCGGCGATATCCTGCGCCAGATGGGGATAGTCATGACAAGCGTCCCACGCGCTGTAGGCGTGGTTACGCATATCAACGGCCACAACCTGCCGCTGGTCTGATAGCCGTCTGGCAATCACGCCCCAATTTCGGGCCGACCCATACAGGCCGTGGGCAATGACAAGGGGCGGTCGGGCGGTCGGTTCGCCATGTATGATGGTGTTCAGCATGTAACGCGTGATACAAGTCACCGCCGGAAACGACCAGCCCCATTGTAGGTCATTGACGCTGCCGCTAGATTGCCTCCGCAGGAGGCCACCAATGCCGCAGGACCCAGACATTCAGACCCGGATCGCCGAAACGGTTGTGTTGCTGCGCGCAAAGCTCGGGGTGCGCGACAAGACGCTTGAGGCATCGATCCGCAAGGCCAGGCGCCGATTGCCGCGGCGCGTCTACAAGCAGGCCTTGATTCTGGCCCGGGCCGAGGCGATGGCGTCTCATCCCAAACTGAGGCTGGTTCTGGATAACCCCAGGCTGTTCAAGGCGTCCGACGTGGTGCAGGAACATCTGGGGTCTATCAATCTTGCGGATCGCAGATGGGGTTGGTTCCTTGGCCTGCTGGGGGGGCTGGCCTTCAACATGCTGGCGCTGACGACACTTTTGCTGGTTTTTCTGTGGTGGCGCGGCTTGATCTGAGCTTGGATTCCGGACAGCGCGCCAAGGTCTGAACATGGCGCAAATCCGTGGGTGTCATGACATCGAATGCACGGATCCGATGTGAACTGCTGCGCGAAAAGCTGGTCGAGGCGGAAAAAGCGCGTATTTACCTGAATGGTCTGGGCGACCTTTGGGCCCGGGACCTTGCCCAAAACACCGGATATGCGCTGGGCGAGATCCAGAACGTTTTTAGGTATCTTAAGCAAAAAAACGGCGCCTCATGGCGCCGTTCCGTGTTTGAGGGTGGACCAGTTACAGGTTCGGATAGATCGGGAATTTGGCGCAGAGGTCTGCGACTTCGGCCTTGACCTTGGCTTCGACCGCGCCGTTTCCGTCCTCGCCATTGGCGGCCAGGCCGTCGACGACCTCGATGATCCAGTCGGCGATCTGGCGGAATTCAACCTCGCCAAAGCCTCGTGTGGTGCCGGCGGGCGAACCCAGGCGGATGCCCGACGTGATGGTCGGCTTTTCCGGGTCAAACGGCACGCCGTTCTTGTTGCAGGTGATATGCGCGCGGCCCAGGGCCTTTTCGGTGGCGTTGCCCTTGACCCCTTTGGGGCGCAGGTCGACCAGCACCACATGGGTGTCGGTGCCATGGGTCACCGTGTCCAGACCGCCCTTGATCAACTGATCCGACAAGGCCTGCGAATTGACGACAACCTGCTTGATGTAGTCCTTGAAGGCAGGCTGCAGCGCCTCGCCGAAGGCCACGGCCTTGGCCGCGATCACGTGCATCAGCGGGCCGCCCTGAATGCCGGGGAAGATGGCCGAGTTCACTTTCTTTGCGATATCTTCATCATTGGTCAGGATCATGCCGCCACGCGGACCGCGCAGGGTCTTGTGCGTGGTGGTGGTCGCCACATGCGCATGCGGGAAGGGGCTGGGATGTTCGCCCGCCGCAACCAGACCGGCAAAATGCGCCATGTCCACGTGCAGATAGGCCCCGACCATGTCGGCGATCTGACGCATGCGGGCAAAGTCGATCTGGCGCGGGATGGCCGAACCGCCCGCGATGATCAGCTTGGGGTTATGCTCTTTCGCCAGCGCCTCGACCTGATCATAGTCCAGCATGTTGTCCTGCTGGCGCACGCCGTATTGCACGGCGTTGAACCACTTGCCCGACTGGTTGGGCCGCGCGCCGTGGGTCAGGTGGCCACCGGCATCCAGGCTCATGCCCAGAATGGTGTCGCCGGGCTGAATCAGCGCCTGAAACACGCCCTGGTTGGCCTGAGAGCCGGAATTGGGCTGCACATTGGCGAATTCACAGCCGAAAAGCTGTTTGGCGCGGTCGATGGCGAGGTTTTCGGCGATGTCGACGAACTGGCAACCGCCATAATAGCGACGGCCGGGATAGCCTTCGGCGTATTTGTTGGTCATCACCGAGCCCTGCGCCTCCATCACGGCGGCAGAGACGATGTTCTCGGACGCGATCAGCTCGATCTCGTCGCGCTGACGACCCAGTTCCGACGTGATCGAGCCAAAAAGCTCGGGATCACGATCAGAAAGGGACTGGGTGAAAAATCCGGTATCACGAAGATTGGCGTTCATGGGCGCTCCACATGGCTGGGTAAAAATCTTGCGGATTTCCTATCGGAAACGCCACATTTGCAAAAGGCTTAAAGCGACGATTTGGCCCGCTGCGGCGTCAAGACTGGCCTATCGGGGAAAGGTATGTTTGTTTCGGAACCAAATGTGCAGCACCGGAAACCGGAAAACATGAAAAAAAGAATCGCCTTTCTTGCCAGTGAGGTCAAAGTGGCGCAAACGGCCCGGGATATTCTGGTGTCCAAACACGGTAATGTAGCACCACGCGACGCAGATGTTGTGGTTGCTCTTGGGGGTGATGGCTTCATGTTGCACACTTTGTACAATGTGCAGCATCTCGATACTCCGGTTTACGGGATGAATCGCGGCACGATCGGCTTTCTGATGAATGAGTATCACGAAGACGATCTGATGGCGCGGTTGGAGGATGCCGAAGAAGAGGTTATCAACCCGTTGGCCATGCAGGCGATGGACCAATCAGGAAAACTGCACCAAGCCTTGGCGATCAACGAAGTGTCATTGCTACGCGCGGGCCCTCAGGCAGCAAGGCTCAAGATCAGCGTAGACGGCCGGGTGCGCATGGCCGAATTGGTCTGTGACGGGGCATTGCTTGCCACGCCAGCGGGATCGACCGCCTACAACTATTCCGCGCATGGGCCGATTGTCCCGATTGGCGCTGACGTTCTGGCCTTAACACCCATCGCGGCGTTTCGCCCACGGCGGTGGCGCGGTGCCTTGTTGCCGAAAATGGCGAAAGTCAGGTTCGATGTGGTCGAAGCTGACAAGCGACCGGTCATCGTGGCTGCTGATTCCGTTTCTTTCCCGGATATAGACTGGGTCGAGATCAGGTCGGAACCAGCCATTGCGCACCGTATCCTTTTCGACCCCGGCCATGGGTTGGAAGAACGTCTAATATCCGAACAATTTACGTAAAATCGGCCACCTCCGAATTTTTCTCACGCCTATGTGAAGCAGTTCACAGGAATTCCCTTAACGATTGGCTAATGTGAAATTGCCCGGAGAACACGCCAAGGTGGGAGTGAGTGGCCACCTGAACGGCGTATTCGAATGATTGCGCAGATTTTGCGCTGGCGAGGGTGGGTGGTGCTACGCTCGTCATCAGAAATCCGGGCTTATTTTAGCAGTCGGACCCCGGGTACAATGTCCCGGGGTCTATTTTTTGCAGCCACCCTGCAACTCTGGCTTTTCCCAAAGCGGCAGGCACATTTGCCCCACGCGTGCCTCGATTGCCGCGGCCGCATCCACCGCCAGATCTTCGCGCCAGCGCTGTGCCGCGATCTGAACATTGATCGGCTGAGGGCCCTTTGGCAATTCAGCCAGCCGGGCCGGAACGCATGCGGCAGGCAGGCCCAGAAAGTTCATCGCATAGGAATATACGGCACACCCCAGAACCTCATGCACTCCGTCGGCGCCTTCGGTGTCCCGGTCGGGTTTGAAGAACGGTTGTGGCAGGAAAGGCGACAGCACCAAAGGGTAATCCTGCAAAAACAGAGACCATTCCCGCGCATAGTGGCTTCGTTTGGCCAGCATCTGAATCATCTCGGTTTCGACAATAGGCGGGAATTCCTGGAAATAGACCGCAAAGATGTTCTGAATGGTTTTCGAACCGGCCGCTTCGATATCTGACTTCATGAGCGTGAGCACTTCGCCCATCAGCGTACGGTAACCGATCCGACCGCATTCAAATACATCAGGCGGGTCAATCTCTTGCACCACGTAACCTGCATCGGTCAGTGCGTCCCGTGCCGTGTCGAGCGCTTTGTCCACCTCGGGGTGCAGGGCATAGCCGAATGTATTCTTGGTAAAGGCCACCTTGACGGGCGCGTCGGGATCAGGGCCACGCCAGGGCATCGGCACGTGAAACGGGTCACGCGCGTCGGCGGCGATCAGGCTGGGCATGGACAGATGCAGGTCAGCGGCCGACCGGGTTATCAGGCCCTGAACTGACATCGATTGCGCCAGCAAACCGCGTTCGACCTTCTGGCTTGGGTTCCATGCCGGGACACGCCTCAACCCGGGTTTCACCGTCACGGCTCCGTTGGCCGCCGCGGGAAAGCGCAGGCTGCCGCCGATATCGTTGCCGTGGGCCAGCGCGCCGATTCCGGCCATGACCGCAGCGCCGGCCCCACCGGAAGAGCCGCCGGGTGAGATATGCCGCCCCCAGGGGTTGTGTGTACGGCCATACAGCGGATTGTCCGTGTCGGCGCGGAAAGAGAACTCGGGCGTGTTGGTCCGCCCGACAACAACAGCCCCTGCCTTTAGCAGATTGCTCACAACCGGGGCGTCATCCGGTGCAATCACATCCTTCAATGCGACGACACCGTTGGATGTGGCATGGCCTTTCTGGTCAACGTTCACCTTGATCGTGACCGGCACGCCATGCAGCGGACCCGTGGGTTTGCCACCAGCCCGCGCATTGTCCAGCGCTTTGGCGCGTTCCAACGCTTGCGCGCGCAGGTCTTCCACCACCGCATTCAAATGCGGGTTGACCTCATCCATTCGCTCGATCGAGGCCCGAACCGCCTCGGTCGCACTCAGGTCGCCGCGTCTTGTCAGGGTGGTCAGGTCTGTGGCGCTGAGACGCCAGATATCGGTTTGTGTCATGGGTCCTCACTGTCTAAACGTGACAGTAGAGGGGCTGCTTCCGGTTGCAAGAGAAGACAAAAAAATTGGGCGGCTTATGCCGCCCTCGGGTTACTTGGCGTAACCGATTGTCTGCAAGGCCTCTTTGATCTCGTCAAGAATGGCTGGATCATCGATCGTTGCAGGCATTTTATAGTCCTGACCGTCTGCAATCGACACCATCGTACCCCGCAGGATTTTACCCGAACGTGTCTTGGGCAACCTGTCGACGACCACGGCCAGTTTGAAGGCCGCCACCGGGCCGATCTTTTCCCGCACCATCTTGACGACTTCCTGAACCACGTCGCCATGATCCCGATCAGCGCCGGCATTCAGGCACAGGAACCCAACGGGCATTTGACCCTTAAGCTGATCCGATACACCGATCACCGCGCATTCGGCCACGTCCGGGTGAGCGGCAAGCACTTCTTCCATCCCCCCGGTCGACAGACGGTGACCTGCTACGTTGATGACATCATCGGTGCGGGCCATGATGTAAAGATATCCGTCCTCGTCGATCATGCCGGCATCGCCGGTTTCATAATACCCGGGGAAATGTTCCAGATAGGATTTCCTGAACCGTTCTTCGGCGTTCCACAAGGTCGGCAGGGTGCCCGGAGGCAATGGCAGTTTGACCGCGATGGCCCCCAGTTCGCCGGCTTTCATCGGGTGGCCGCCTTCGTCGAGAATTTGCACGTCATAACCGGGCATAGGTTTCGCGGGCGAACCCAGCTTGATCGGAAGCTCTTCGATGCCCAGCGGGTTTCCGGCGATGGCCCATCCGGTTTCGGTCTGCCACCAATGGTCGATCACCGGTACCTTCAGCGCATCCTGCGCCCAGATGATGGTGTCGGGGTCAGCCCGTTCCCCCGCAAGATACAGTGCCCGCAGATGAGACAGATCGTACTTGGCGATCAATTCGCCTTTGGGGTCTTCTCGTTTCACCGCACGGATCGCTGTTGGGGCGGTGAAGAAGCTTTTCACTTTATGTTCAGAGATCACGCGCCAGAAGGTTCCCGCATCAGGGGTGCCGACCGGTTTGCCTTCAAACACAATCGTCGTGTTGCCGTGGATCAGGGGTGCATAGCAGATATAGGAATGTCCAACGACCCAACCCACATCGGACGCCGCCCAGAATACATCACCGGGATCAACGTTATAGATGTTCTTCATGGTCCAGTTCAGTGCCACCAGATGCCCGGCAGTGGGGCGCACGACGCCTTTGGGTGCCCCCGTGGTGCCCGATGTGTACAGAATGTACGCCGGATCATTGCCGTCGACGGGAACACATTCCGCCGGTTCGACACCGTACTGGAAACCGTGCCAGTTGTAGTCGCGCCCTTCGATCAGCTGCGCAACTTCTTGTTCGCGCTGAAAGACGACGCAGAAATCCGGCTTGTGCTCGGCAAGTTCAATGGCGCCGTCCAGAAGCGGTTTGTAGTGCACGACCCGGCCAGGTTCCATACCGCAGGACGCCGCAATGACGGCTTTGGGTTTGGCGTCGTCGATCCGGACCGCCAGTTCGTTGCTGGCAAATCCGCCGAACACAACGGAATGCACAGCGCCCAGACGTGCGCAGGCCAGCATCGCCTCAAGCGCCTCGGGGATCATCGGCATGTAGATGATGACGCGGTCGCCTTTTTCGATACCTTTCGCACGCAGCGCGCCGGCAAGATTGGCCACGCGGTTGCGCAGCTCGACATAGGAAATCTCGCGCTTGGTGTGGGTGATCGGGCTGTCATAGATGATGGCGGTCTGCTCGCCGCGCCCGTTTTCCACGTGGCGGTCCACGGCGTTCCAGCAGGTATTGACCCGTGCGTCGCTGAACCATTCGTACAAAGGCGCGTTGTCGTCGAACAGAGCTTTGCTGGGTTCTTTGACCCAATCGATCCCCTTGGCGGCGTCCATCCAGAATGCCTCGGGGTCTTTCTTCCAACTGTCATATACGTCCTGATACGCCATCTCGTCCTCCTCACAACGACTTGGTCTTTGTGTTAGGACCCAGAAAACTATCGGGCAAGCGCGTCAAATGACGACGCGTCAGTTTATCGCAAAATATTTGCAGTATTTCGCGCAACAGCTTGCAAATTTTTGCAAACTACTTTTCCAGCATTGGATTTTCTGCGCCAAAGAGGCCATTTTGCAAACTTGCAAACCCGACAGTGCAAAAGATCACGTCCGAGGCGACTCGGGGCAAAGCCAATCGCCATTCTTCCGCGTGCCCCATGGCTCCCACGGAGATGCAACGACATATAGCCGTCAAAAGGTGAGAATTGTGTTAACTGCACCCCCGCGGGGGGATGCGGTTCAGGGTGTCGGGCGGCCGGCTTACCCGTAATGCGCCACCGGGGTCCCTGCGATGGCAGCCATGTTCAGCAATCCGCGTGCGGTAATGGCCGGGGTGACGATATGCGCCTTGTTGCCCATTCCCATCAGAATGGGGCCGACTTCGATCCCGTCCGCTTTCATTTTAAGGATATTGCGCACGCCGCTGGCCGCGTCCGCATGTGCAAAGATCAGAACATTTGCCGCGCCCTGCAGGCGTGATCCCGGAAAAATCCGCTCCCGAAGATCCGCATCAAGGGCCGCATCCAGGTTCATTTCGCCTTCATAGACAAAGTCGCGCGGTTTCTGGTCCAGGATGTCCAATGCAGCGCGCAGGCGTTTTCCCGATCCTTCTGCCTGATTGCCGAATTGTGATTGCGAACAGAACGCGATCTTGGGTTCGATCCCAAAACGGCGAACATGCCGCGCTGCGCCAATGGTGGATTCCGCCAGTTCTTCTGGCGTCGGCAATTGCCGGACATGCGTATCGGCGATGAACAGGGGGCCGTCTTCCAAAATCATCAGCGACAACGCGCCGTGCGGGCGCAGGTTGCCCTCGTCAAGTACCTGCTCAACATAGTTCAGATGCCAGCGATATTCGCCGAACGTGCCGCAGATCAAGCTGTCGGCCTCGCCCCGATACACCATGATCGCGCCGATGGCGGTTGTATTTGTGCGCATGATCGCCTTGGCCAGATCCGGGGTCACACCTCGGCGCTGCATGATCTGATGATACGAGTTCCAGTAATCGTAATAACGCGGATCGTTTTCCGGGTTCACGATTTGGCAGTCTGTGCCCGGGCGAATGGTCAGGCCCAGTTTTTCGCATCGGGATTCGATGACTTCGGGGCGTCCGATCAGGATCGGTGTTTCCGTTGTTTCCTCAAGAATGGCCTGTGCAGCCCGCAGCACCCTTTCATCTTCGCCTTCGGCAAATACGATGCGACGGGACGCGACGGCCGCGGCCTCGAACACGGGGCGCATCAAAAGCGCCGACTTGAAAACCGTCTGGTTGAGTTTTTCCTTGTAGGCCTCAAGATTCTTGATGGGGCGCTTTGCGACACCGCTTTCCATCGCTGCCTTGGCAACGGAAGATGAGACGACACCCACCAAACGCGGGTCAAAGGGTTTCGGAATCAGGTAATCCGGCCCAAAGGTCAGTTGCTCGCCCTTGTAGGCGGCTGCGGCCTCGGCGCTTGTTGTCGCGCGGGCCATTTCCGCAATGCCGTCAACGCAGGCGATCTGCATCGCGTCATTGATCTCGGTCGCGCCCACATCCAGAGCGCCCCGGAAGATAAACGGGAAACACAACACGTTGTTGACCTGATTGGGGAAATCGCTGCGCCCCGTGGCGATGATCGCGTTCGGGGCTACTTCACGCGCGGCCTGAGGCAGAATTTCTGGCGTTGGGTTGGCCAGTGCGAAGATGATCGGACGATCGGCCATTTTCTGAACCATTTCAGGCTTCAGGACATTCGGGCCGCTAAGGCCCAGAAACAGATCTGCATCGCCGATTACATCATCCAGAGTCCGCAATTCCGTTTTCTGCGCGAACTGCGATTTATGCGGGTTCATATCCTCGGCGCGCCCCTCGTAGACGAGCCCGTGAATATCGCACAGCCAGATGTTTTCCTGTTTCACACCCAGTTTCACCAGCATGTTCAGGCAGGCAATCCCCGCAGCCCCGCCGCCGGTTGATACGACTTTGATGTCCGCAAAGGATTTCCCCGCCACATGCAATGCGTTCTTGGCCGCGGCCCCGACGACAATGGCGGTTCCGTGCTGATCGTCGTGAAAAACGGGAATGTTCATGCGCTCGCGGCACAGTTTTTCGACAATGAAACAATCCGGTGCCTTGATGTCTTCCAGGTTGATGGCCCCGAATGTCGGTTCCAGCGCGCAGACGATATCCGCCAGCTTTTCTGGATCAGGCTGGTTTACTTCGATATCAAAACAGTCAATGCCAGCGAATTTCTTGAACAGGACGGCTTTGCCTTCCATCACCGGTTTCGATGCCAGCGCCCCGATATTGCCCAGACCAAGAACCGCGGTGCCGTTGGATACCACGGCGACAAGGTTGCCGCGTGCCGTGTACTTTTCCGCGTTGGCGGCGTCGGCTTTGATTTCAAGGCTGGCCTCGGCCACGCCTGGCGAATAGGCGCGCGCCAGATCGCGACCGTTGGCCATCGGTTTCGTGGCCTTGATCTCAAGTTTTCCGGGTTTCGGATGGGCGTGATAGTCAAGGGCGGCCTGTCGCAGGCTGGGGGTGTCAGACATTGAAGTTTCAGTTCCCTCTTTGAATTTGATTTAACATTAAACTATTTGTCCAAGCTTGGCTACGTTGCGTAACTTTGCCGACTTGTCGCAGTTGCACACCCGAAATGGGTTGAATTTTGACATATTTTTTTTACATCTAGTCAACTTTGCGTAACGAACAAACACTCAGGCAAGACGAAGCAGTAATGACTTTCAAGGCAAATGATCAGGTCGATGGCCTGTTCTCTGGTTCTGTGGCGGATACCGGAATTGCGCGGCTGACCATATGGTTTGCGGTGCTGTCGGGTGTTGTGCTTCTTGGTGCTGTTGGCATCTGGCCAGAACAGGCACTGGTTTTCAATCAGGAAGGCGGGTTGTTTGAAACACTTTCCGCGGTGTGTTTGTTTGCAGCGGGTGTGACGGGTTTGTGGCGATACCCGGGTGTCACCCGGCTGTATATCGGGCTGACATTCCTATTGTTGGCCGAGCGTGAGCTTGAGGAAAGCGTTTATCCTGAAGGCAGTTTGCCGTTCCTGATCCTTGACGGCCTGGACGCCGTGCTGGACGTCACTGTGGTCAGGGTTGTTCTGGCCTGCGTTGTTCTGGGCGGCGTCATCTGGCATGGGATCCCGACGGGATGGCGTGCTGTCAAACAGCGCGCGTCTTTTATGATCGTGTTCATTGCGGCCGGATGTCTTGCCGTCATCGCCCAACTTCTTGAAGAATTCACCGGGCTGCACGGCGAAGCATTGTCGTCAGTTATGAAAACGCGGCTTTTCGTGATGGAAGAAACGCTCGAGATGTTCTTTTCGATTGGCATTTTGGCCTCTGTTCTGATCGGATGGCCAAAATCGAATTCTGACGAGACATCTCATGACAAAAACATCCGAGCCTTCCCGGACCCAAGCTGAATTTCGTTTGCCTACCCAGGAAATTCGAAACGACATCCCCTTTTTTACCAAGGTGTTGGGGATGCAGATGGACATGATCTATCCCGCAGACGATCCGCGCGTCGCAGTGTTTTCTGGGCACGGTCTGCGGCTGCGGATCGAAAAAGACGCGCCCGAAGGTCCGGGAACATTGCGCATCCTGACAGATGACCCGGAAAGCTTTGCAGATGGCCAACGCGTTCTTGTCGCGCCGAATGGGACCCGGATCGAAATCGAAGAGCGTAATCCGCCGCTGGTGATGCCTGAAACAGTTCATTCCTTCGTGGTGCGCAGGCTCAAGGATCAGGCGCCCTGGATCATCGGCCGGGCGGGGATGCACTATCGCGATCTGGTGCCGGATCGTCTGGGCGGATCGATCATCGCCAGCCATATCCGCATCCCGGACGGGGGCCCGGTGCCCGATATGGTGCATTTTCACAAAGTTGGGTTCCAGCTGATATTCTGCATTCATGGCTGGGTGGATGTCGTCTACGAGGATCAGGGAGAGAAAATGCGCCTGACCGCAGGGGATTGCTTTATCCAGCCGCCGGAAATTCGTCACCGTGTGCTCGAGGCGTCGGACAATGTTCAGGTCATCGAGATAGGTGTGCCAGCGGAACATGTTACGGAAATCGACCATGACATGCAGCTTCCCACGCCGCATTTTCGCCCGGACCGTGAATGGCAGGGGCAACGCTTTGTCTACAACCAGGCCAAGGATGCTGAATGGGTGCCATTCCGTCTTCCGGGTTACATCTGCCGCGATACGACAATTGCCGAGAACACCAAAGGGGTCGCAGGCGTTCAGGTTGTGCGCAAAGGGCAGGGCGATCCGGAATGGGCCAGCCATGACACCGATATCCATTTCACCTTCGTGATGGACGGCCAAGTGACACTGGAAGGCGAAGGGCGCGAGCCCTACCGGCTGGAGCAGGGAGACGCCTTTGTCATCCCGCCCGGGATGCGCACGCGCTTGTCCTCGCCCTCGGACAACATCGAGTTGCTGGAAGTCACCTTGCCCGGTACGTTCACGACCACACTGGGCTGACTGAAAAACATTGGCTGGGGGCTTCAATTCCTCTGCCTTTTTACGTAACGATCCAAATTTCTGACCAGATGATCAAAAAACGGGGAATCGCCATGTCGCTCAAAGACGCTGCCTTGTCAGTCCGCGAAAACGCCTATGCGCCTTATTCGAATTTCAAGGTTGGCGCAGCGCTTCGGACTTCGACGGGTCAGATCTTTTCCGGGTGTAACGTTGAAAACGTGGCCTATCCCGAAGGCACTTGTGCCGAGGCTGGTGCAATCGCCGCGATGGTCGCCGCAGGAGAGCAGGAACTGACAGAGGTCTATGTGGTCGCCTCCAGCCCTCAGCCTGTGCCGCCTTGCGGTGGGTGTCGCCAGAAACTGGCCGAGTTTGGCAAGCGCGATGTGAAGGTTACCCTGGCAACCGTGGACGGCGCTGAATTTAAAACAACCATCGGGGATTTGTTGCCGGGCGCATTCGACGCGTCACATATGGAGGATGTCTGAACGCATGGACGCCCGCTCGATCATAGCAAAACTGCGCAGGCAGGAGGTGCCCGGTCGCGAGGAACTGATCTGGTTTGCGCAGGGACTTGCGGATGGAAGCGTCAGCGACGCGCAGGCCGGGGCATTCGCCATGGCTGTCTGCATGGGCGGACTGGGCCCTCAGGGGCGTGCCGATTTGACGATTGCGATGCGCGACAGCGGTGACGTTCTGACGTGGGACGTGGACGGGCCGGTGATCGACAAGCACTCGACCGGAGGGGTCGGGGACAGCGTCAGTCTGGTTCTTGCTCCGGCGTTGGCGGAATGTGGGGCGTATGTCCCAATGATCTCGGGCCGGGGTCTTGGGCATACTGGCGGAACGCTGGACAAGCTAGAGGCGATACCGGGGGTCAGCACTCAGATCGGGCAGGACCGTCTTGCGCAGATTTTACGCGATACCGGCGCGGCCATCGTCGGCGCGACGGGCCAGATCGCGCCGGCAGACAAGCGCCTTTATGCGGTGCGGGATGTGACCGCGACGGTCGAGAGCTTGGATCTGATCACAGCGTCGATCCTGTCCAAAAAGCTGGCCGCCAGCCCGGACGCGCTGGTTCTGGATGTCAAAACCGGCAGCGGTGCTTTCATGAAAACGATCGAAGATGCCCGCAAATTGGCCACCGCATTGACCCAGACCGCAAACGCAGCAGGATGCCGCACGTCGGCGGTGATCACGGATATGAACCAACCATTGGCCCCGGCGTTGGGGAATGCCTTGGAAATCGCGGAAGTGATGAAGGTGCTGACGGGGTCGAATGCGTCCCCTTTGGCAGACATTTCCGCCGAGCTGGGGGGTGTCCTGCTGACCGACGCAGGAATGTGCGGAACGGTTGAGGAAGGGCGTGAGAAGATCTTTGAAATCATCCGTGACGGCCGCGCTGCCGAACGGTTCGGGCGTATGATGGCAGCGGTTGGTGGCCCGGTTCAGTTTGTCGATGCCTGGGCCCGCTTCCTGCCTGAGGCGAATGTCATCCAAGAGGTTCCGGCCCCGCGGGACGGCTTTATCTCGACCGTCGATGGCGAAGCTCTGGGTCTTGCCGTGGTTGCGCTGGGCGGTGGCCGTCAGGTCGAAAGTGATGAGATCGACCCCGCCGTCGGGATATCCAGTATTCTTCGGTTTGGGGATCACGTGTCAAAGGGCGCGCCGATTGCAGTGATCCATGCTGCTCGAGAAGATGCTGCGCGCCGAGCCGCAGAAACCGTGCTGAGCGCGATTGAGATCAGCGAAACGGCTCCGACGCTTCCGGATCTGATCCACGAAAGGATCAGCGTATGAGCCGTGCATTTCTCGTCGTCATGGATTCCGTTGGAATAGGCGGTGCGCCTGATGCCGATCGTTTTTTCAATGGCGACGTTCCGGATAGTGGGGCAAATACGCTGGCCCATATCGCGCAGGCCTGTGCCGAAGGGCGGGCGGAAGACGGGCGCTTTGGCCCTTTGAACCTGCCGAACCTCGATGCGCTGGGTTTGGGTGCGGCTGCGCGACTGGCGTCTGGTGAAGCAACCCCCGGATTGGACGCCAAACCCAATGGGCTGTGGGGGTGCGCGCGCGAGCATTCGCCCGGCAAAGACACGCCCTCGGGCCACTGGGAACTGGCAGGTCTGCCGGTGCCGTGGGATTGGCACTATTTCCCGGATACGGTTCCGGCTTTTCCTGCGGACCTGAGCCGCGCAGCGGCCCGGGCCGCCGGGACCGAAGGCATCCTTGGCGATTGCCATGCCTCGGGCACGACGATCATCGCCGAACTGGGTGCCGAGCATATGCGAACCGGCTGGCCGATCTGCTACACCTCAGCCGACAGTGTGTTTCAGATCGCAGCCCATGAAGAGAGTTTCGGGCTGGACCGTTTGCTGGGTATGTGCCGCGCACTTGCACCGCGCTTGCACGAGATGAAAGTGGGCCGTGTCATTGCGCGCCCCTTTGTCGGCTCGCCAGAGGCGGGTTTCGAACGAACAACCAACCGCAAGGATTTCGCCATTCTGCCGCCGGCACCGGTTCTGACCAATTGGGCGCAGGATGCCGGGCGGAAGGTGCACGCGGTGGGCAAGATCGGCGACATCTTTTCCATGCAGGGTATCGACACGCTGCGCAAAGGGTCGGACGCTGAACTCATGCGGCACCTTTCAGATCTGGTGGATGACGCCGAAGAGGGCAGCCTGACTTTCGCCAACTTTGTTGAATTCGACAGTCTTTACGGCCACCGCCGCGATATCAGCGGCTATGCCCGAGCATTGGAATGGTTCGACCAGGAGATCGGCAAAATTCTGGCCAGGCTGCGCCCCGGCGACCTGTTGTTGTTGACCGCCGATCATGGCAATGATCCCAGCTGGACCGGGACAGATCACACACGTGAACAAGTACCGGTTCTGATTTCCGGGTCAGGCACGGGGCAGATCGGCCAGGTAGACTTTGCCGATATTGCCGCCAGCATCGCCCATCACCTGAACATTCCGGCGCAAGGGCCGGGAAGGAACTTTCTATGAGCGTCGCCGATCTGCCGAAAATAGAACTGCACCTGCATCACGAAGGCGCCGCGCCACCGGCCTTCATACGTCAGCTTGCGCATGAAAAACGGGTGGATCTGAGCGGTATCTTCAAGCCGGACGGATCTTATGATTTCCGCGATTTCGCGCATTTCCTGAATGTGTATGAAGCTGCCTGCGAAGTTCTGAAAACGCCCGAAGATTTCCGGCGGCTGACATTGGCCATTCTCGAAGAAAGCGCCGAAAACGGTGTCGTCTACTCTGAGACTTTTCTGAGCCCCGATTTTTGTGGCGGCGGCGACCTGCACGCCTGGAGGGACTATCTGAACGCTATTCAGGACGCAGCGGACGAGGCCGAGCGCAAGTTTGACATAACCTTGCGCGGCGTCATTACCTGTGTGCGCCATTTTGGCCCCGATCAAGCCAAGCGCAGCGCCAATTGCGCGGCCGAGACTGCGGGCGACTGGATCACCGGTTTTGGCATGGGTGGCAATGAATCCGTTGGCACACAGGGCGATTTCAAATGGGCGTTCGACTGCGCGCGCGAGGCCGGCCTGCGGCTGACGACACATGCCGGTGAGTTCGGAGGCCCGGAAAGCGTGCGCGATGCTGTGCGCGATCTGGGAGTCGAGCGCATCGGGCACGGTGTTCGCGCCATCGAGGATCCGGACCTTGTTCGCGAACTGGTCGACAGGGACATCACTCTTGAGGTCTGTCCGGGATCGAATGTGGTTCTGGGGCTTTTCCCGGATTTTGCGGCCCACCCGATTGCGGCCTTGCGTGATGCGGGCGTGAAGGTCACCGTCTCAACGGATGACCCGCCATTTTTTCACACGACCATGCGGCGGGAATATGAAATGCTGAACGCAGCTTTCGGCTGGGAGGCCGAAGATTTTGCGGCCCTGAACGAGACCGCCCTGGATGCGGCCTTTTGCGATGAAGACACCCGCGCGCGGGTCAAGGAAAGACTGGAGAAAACATGAGCGAACATCTGACCATCGTCGATCACCCTCTGGTGCAACACAAACTGACGCTCATGAGGGACAAGGGCACCTCGACGGCCGGGTTCCGGCAGTTGCTGCGCGAAATAACGCTGCTGCTGGCCTATGAGGTCACGCGCGACATTCCCCTGACCACGCGCAATATCGAAACGCCGATGGAAGAGATGGACGCCCCCATACTGGCAGGCAAGAAAATGGCGCTGGTGTCGATCCTGCGTGCCGGAAACGGGATGCTGGATGGGGTGCTGGAGCTGGTTCCTTCTGCGCGTGTCGGTTTTGTCGGTCTGTATCGCGACGAAGAAACCTTGAAGCCCGTGCAGTATTATTTCAAAGCACCCGAGAGCCTGAAAGACCGTTTGGTTATCGCGGTGGATCCGATGCTGGCCACCGGCAACAGTTCGGCTGCGGCGATTGACCTGCTGAAAGAGGCGGGGGCGACGGATATCCGCTTTCTGTGTCTGTTGGCCGCGCCGGAAGGTGTGGCGCGTATGAAAGAGGCGCACCCGGATGTGCACATCGTCACTGCGGCACTGGACCGCGAGCTGAACTCGAAAGGCTATATCATGCCGGGTCTGGGCGACGCGGGCGACCGGATGTTCGGAACCAAGTAACCGGGCTTATTCACCGCATATGTTTTGCAGCCGGACCCAATCACGGTCCGGCAACACCTGTTCCAGTGTCCGGCCGGCCATGGGATCGGCCTCGATCAGACCCAGTACTGATTCACCGGTAATGTCCTTAGCATAGGCGTAAGGGGTAGAGGGCAGGGCGCTTTGCGAGAACATCGCCAGCAAGTCATCGTCCGGAAGGGAAGGTCGGGGCTGCGAGAGGACCTGTTCGGTATAAGTGTCGATGATCTCAGGTGTCAGTTCCCCGGTCGTCAACAGTCGAAAGGCCGAGGACGCACCGGTTCTGTCCAGCAGATCATCCAGCGGGTCGTTGAGCGCCGTCCGCGCGCGCTCTTCAATAATATAGCCTGCTGCGACGGCAGGGTCTTCGTGGTCTTCAACCAGCGCCCGGTTCAACAGAACGGTGCCTCCCGGCAAGCTGAGGCTGTCCTGAACGCCGGCGGGCAGAATAATGATCTGCCGTACGCCCGTACGACTGGCCAACCGATCCAGTGAAGCCTGCGCATCCACAGAAGAACAGGCCGGTCCCGAGACACGCTCGATCCGACGCAGTATCGTGTCTCCGATTTCCTGTCGTTTGATTTCGGGCACGACCGAAACAACATGGTTTTGCAACGCACCGGGCAGCCAAAACAACAATACGGCCAGAACCGCGGCCACAACGCCTCCGACGCTCATCCAGCGCAACCGGCCGGGATGGGGACGAGAGCGTTCGATGGCACGTTGCAGCCGATCGATCGCTTCAAGCATCGTGGTTTCGGATTCTCCCAGTTCCAATGTCTCATCCGGATCACCGTCGGGGCAAAAAACAGCCGGAAAGACACCGGGGTTCTGCCGTTCAAGCGCCGCCAAAGACCAATGCGTCAAAGCCCTGTCATTGAAATCGGAAATGGTCAGGGTGGCCTTGCCAATCGATACCACAACTTCGCGCCGCTGTTCATCGGGCGAAGGGCGCCACAGACCGGTGGCTTCGATCCGCTGGTACTGTTTCAGGGCCGTCATCTGGTTGGGGTCTGCTCGAAATTGTTTTGCCGCAGCTTAGCATGGTGAAAACGCCGTGCGCAAACTTGTTGCGCAGGTATTCCGATTTGTGCTGGATACCCGTCAGGAAAAAGATCGTGGATCTTTGATCGCAACAAGGGCGCAAACATGCAGGCAGACACGACCACCTCTCCGGTGCTGGCTTCAGCCCTTATGGTAGCGGCAATGGCAATTATCGGCGTGATCGACAATGTTGTGATCCTGCTGGCCGAGACGGTCGGGCTGTGGCAGTTCCATTTTATGCGGGCATTGCTGATGCTGCCGCTGATTGTCGGCCTGTCCCTTATGGGGCTGGGCGGGCTGAGGCCGCAACGGTGGGGGGCGGTCATCTTACGCAGTCTTCTGATTACGACGGCCATGTTTTTCTATTTTGCGTCGCTGTCGTTGATGCCGATTGCGCAAGCCCTGGCAGGGCTGTTCACCTCGCCGATTTTCGTGCTGTTGATTTCGTCCATTGCGCTTGGGCAAAAGATCGGGCCGTGGCGCATACTGGCTGTGCTGGTCGGTTTTTCGGGCACTCTTCTGGTTTTGCAGCCAAACCCGGTCGAATTTGACATGCGTTCGGTTTTTCCAGTTGCCGCAGGTTTTTTCTATGCCTTGAGTTCGATCATGACGCGGACATACTGCGCGCGTGAAAGCACGGTTGCGATGCTGGCAGCGATGGTCATTACCCTTGGGTTGTCGGGGGCCGTGGGCGCCGCCTTGTTCACGCTTGCACCCGTTGCCACGCTGGACGGGCCGGACGGCTTTGTGACACGGGGTTGGGTCTGGGAAGTGGGGCCCGCGCTGCAATGGATTGTTGTTCAGGCCGTCGGGTCGACGATTGCCGTCTTCATGCTCATCAAAGCCTATCAGATAGGCGAGACCTCTTACGTGGCCGTGTTCGAGTATTCGGTGATGATCTTCGGGCCGCTCTTTGCATTCGTCGCACTGGGTCAGACCCTCGATTTGATGCAGGTGTCCGGGATTGTCCTGATCGCGACGGCAGGGGTTTTGCTGGGCTGGCGGGCCAGGAAGTCATCCACCCGGCAAGAGCTTGCCTGACACGTGCAACAGCGCTCTGCCATCGGGTTTTGCACGCTGCGTCCCTAACAAGCGGGTTCACTTCAACGGATCAGGTGCAAATGGATTCGTAAGATCCTTTCATGTTGACCGTTTCGGGAATTGCACAAAAGCCTGTTTATGTCTTGTAAGTGTTTACCAAATCGCCCCGGAAACGCGCTGAGACGGCCCAAATTGGGCATAAATATGTCTGAAATAAGACAGCCCCGATTTTTTGATGTTAGCTGTTTGGCATAGTGAGTTTGTGCCAAAGGGGGTTAGGCACGTGTCTGAAGTTACGAGTATTTCTGTTTATCTTGATCAGTCGTCCGACACTGATCCATCCAGTTTGAACCACGCCGTGAACGCGCGCCGTGGTGGTTTTTTGAACGACACGAAGGTTGCGACAACCAGCGGGTGGAAACCGGTTGAGCGCATCGCAGTCGGCGATCTTGTCCGAACTCTGGATCACGGGTTCAAAGAGGTGCGCCGCATCTCGACCAGCGTCGTGGTCATTCCTGCCGAAGAGCGCCGTTCCGAGTATTTGCCGGTTTTCGTACCTGCACGCGCCGCGTATAATGGGCGCCCCGTTTGGCTGATGCCCGAGCAGGGCATCGCTCTGAACCTGTCGCGGTTTGATGCCGATGCCAGCGGGTGTTCAGTCGTATCCGCAAGACTGCTGAATGGCCTGGGTCGGTTTATGTCGCAGGCGCCGGGATCGTCGTTCGAGGTCCGTTCCCTGTATTTCGACGAAGATCAGGTGATCTTTGTCGAGGGCGGCCTGCAAGCTTACTGCCCTTCCGGCCTGTTCAACATGCGCGGCAGGGTCAGCGGGGCTGGTTACGATGTCGCCGATGAAGAGACCGGCACAAAGCTGGTCAACCTGATTGCAAGCAGGGGAGATATGTCAGCCCTTGCTAACCCATTGGGTGCTCTGCCTGCACCCATTCCGCAGGAACCGATATTTCCGATTCGTCCGCCCTCTGGGGTCAGGCGGCCGGGTCGACCGGGGCGTCCAAACGCGCCGGTGCTGTTTCTGCGGCCCGAATGGCAGATCTAACCAAACACTGACAAAAACGATGCAGGCGCGTGATCTCACGCGCCTGCGTCACTGATTCAGGCAGCCTTTGCTTCGGGGTTGAAACGCCCGTAGAAGGTTTGACCCTTTTCTGCCATCTCATGCAGCAGCGGTGGGCAGGCAAAGCGTTCGCCATATTTCTCGGCCAACTGATCACAACGCTCGGCTGCGTAGGGCGTGCCGATGATGTCGAGCCAGCTGAGCGGACCACCGGACCACGGCGCAAAGCCCCAGCCAAGAATGGCGCCCACGTCGCCTTCACGGATATCTTCCAGAACACCTTCTTCCAGCGCCCGAACCGCTTCCAGAACCTGCGCGAACATCAGACGTTCCTGAACTTCGATCAGGTCCGGCTGGTCTTCGGCATGCGGATACTTCTCTTGCAGGCCCTTCCAGTATTCGACACGCTTGCCTTTTTCGTCGTAGTCGAAGAAGCCCGCGTTTGCCTTGCGACCCAGACGGCCCTGTTCTTCCATCCAGAAGATCAGATCGTCCGAGGGGCTTTCCGGGTAGGCATCGCCCATAGCAGCCTTGGTCGCACGCGCGATCTTGGCTCCCAGATCAATCGAGGTCTCATCGGTCAGCTGAATTGGTCCCACAGGGAAGCCCAGTTGACGCGCCGCGTTGTCGATCAGCACTGGGTTCACACCCTCAGCAATCATCCGCACACCTTCGTTGATGTAAGGAATGATGCAGCGGTTTGCGTAGAAGAAGCGCGCATCATTGACCACGATCGGCGTCTTGCGGATCTGGCGCACATAGTCCAGCGCCTTGGCCACTGCGCGATCACCGGTTTCCTTGCCTTTGATGATCTCGACCAGGAACATCTTCTCGACGGGCGAGAAGAAGTGGATGCCGATGAACTGATCTGGGCGCACGGATGCTTTGGCCAGATCGCTGATCGGCAGGGTCGAGGTGTTCGACGCAAAAATGCAGTCCTCGGGGATGATCGCCTCGACCTTCTTGGTCATCTCAGCCTTGACGCCCATGTCTTCAAAGACCGCTTCGATGATCAGATCGCAGCCTTTGAGGTTGTCCAAATCCGGCGTCGCTGTGATGCGACCCAGCATAGACTCTTTTTTCTCAGCCGTGACCTTGCCGCGCTTCATGCCTTTGTCCAGGTAGGTCTCGGTATAGGCTTTGCCTTTGTCGGCAGCCTCCTGATCGCGGTCGATCAGAACCACTTCCATACCGGCCTGCGCCGATACCAGAGCGATACCAGCCCCCATCATGCCTGCGCCCAGAACGCCGATCTTCTTGACGGACTGATCCGGAACACCGGCGGGGCGCACGGCACCTTTTTCCAGTGCTTCCTTGTTCAGGAACAGCGATCGGATCATCGCACCAGACGACGGGTTCATCAGCACGGACGTGAACCAGCGCGCTTCGATTTTCAGCGCGGTGTCGAAATCGACCAGAGCGCCTTCGTAAACTGCGCTCAGCAGAGCCTTGGCTGCCGGGAAGGCCCCTTGGGTCTTGCCATTCACCATCGCCGACGCGCCAACGAAGTTCATGAAGCCTGCGGGATGATAGGGGGCGCCACCAGGCATTTTATAACCCTTCGCGTCCCAAGGCTTGACCAGATCGGCGTCCTTGGCGCTCAGCACCCATTCCCTGGCTGCTGCCATTGGATCGGCTGCGATTTCGTCGATATAGCCTGCGCCTTTGGCTTTCTTGACGTCCAGCATTTTGCCTTCCAGCAACAGCGGAGCCGCCGCAATGGCGCCAACTTTGCGGACCATACGGGTGGTGCCGCCCGCGCCAGGGAAGATGCCGACCATGATCTCGGGCAGGCCGTACTTTGCCTTTGGGTTTTCGGCCGCAAAGATACGATGGGTAGACAGGGGCAGTTCCATACCGATGCCCGCAGCGGTCCCGGGCAGAACGGTAGCAATCGGCTTGCCGCCTTTCTTGGTCTTGGGGTCCATACCCGCCAGTTCGATCTTGCGCAGCAGGGCGTGCATTTTCATCGTGCCCTCGAACAGACCCTTGGCCGGATTGTCGCCCGCCTGTTCTTTCATCACCGCCAGCAGGTTCAGGTCCATGCCGCCTGCAAATGACCCTTCTTTGCCCGAAGTAACAATGATGCCTTTCACCTCATCGTCGGCCAGCGCCTGATCGATGCAATCGCTCAATTCTGCCAGCCCGTCAAAGGACATCACGTTCATGGTCTTCCCGGGCACGTCCCAGGTGATCGTGGCGACGCCGTCTGCGTCTTTGCTCAGAGTGAAATCAGTCATTGTCATCTCCAATCTGGTCAGCCGTCAGCGGGCTGCCATCCTTGCGGGTGAAGGAGAATCCGTTCTCATCAACCTTCACCATCATGTCCATGTCGCTGTAATAGCCGGTCTCGGTCGGGGTCCGTGTGCCCACCACCAGAAAGGTCATGGGCGCATCGGTCTTGTTCACAAGGTGATGGCCGTTGGCTTCACCTGCGGGCCAGGCGGCGCAATCGCCGAGCTTCATCTCATGCTCGCCATCATCATCGACCAGCGTGCACGAGCCGCTGAGGATGATGGCAAACTCGTCCTGTTTCATATGGTAATGCCGCAGCGAGGACAGGCCCTGCGGTTCCAGCCGCACGATGTTGACCCCGTATTGGGTCAGCCCGCCCGCATCGCCCACGCGCTGCGCGAAGCGACCTGCGGTCGCTTCGGCCAGCTTGCCGGGATAGGCCGAGCCGCCCTGAAACGGAATCTGAGAAAGATCCAGCTTGGGCATCAGACGCGCTCGATAATGGTTGCCGCACCCATGCCGGATGCAATGCAAAGCGTGGCCAGACCGGTTTCCTTGTCCTGACGCTCAAGCTCATCCAGCAGCGTACCAATGATCATCGCACCCGTGGCACCCAGCGGGTGACCCATCGCGATCGAGCCACCGTTGACGTTGACCAGTGCAGGATCGACATCAAATGCCTGCTGGAAACGCAGCACGACCGAGGCGAAGGCTTCGTTCACTTCAAACAGGTCCAGATCGCTGATCTTCATGCCATTGTCGGCCAAAATTTTCTCGGTCACCGGTACCGGGCCGGTCAGCATGATGGTCGGATCAGTGCCAATCTTGGCGGTTGCTTTGATGCGGGCACGCGGCTTGAGGCCGTATTTCTCGCCAAATTCCTTGTTGCCGATCAGAACAGCAGCGGCTCCGTCCACGATGCCCGAGCTGTTGCCTGCATGGTGGATGTGGTTTACGCGCTCAAGATGGGGGTATTTCAGCATTGCAACCTTGTCGAAGCCAGGCATCTGTTCGCCCATCATTGCGAATGACGGGTTCAAAGCGCCGAGGCTTTGCATATCGGTGCCTGGACGCATGTATTCATCGCGGTCCAGAATGGTCAGACCGTTCTGGTCTTTGACTGTAATGACCGACTTTTCGAAACGGTTGTCGGCCCATGCTTCCGCGGCACGTTTTTGTGATTCAACAGCCAGAGCATCTGCGTCATCGCGGGAGAAACCGTACTCGGTCGCGATGATATCGGCCGAAATGCCCTGCGGCACGAAGTAGGTTTCCATCGCCAGCGAAGGGTCAACGGCGATCGCAGCACCATCGCTGCCCATGGCCACGCGGCCCATCATTTCAACGCCACCTGCGATGTAAGCCTCACCTGCGCCGCCTTTGACCTGGTTCGCCGCGAGGTTCACAGCTTCCATGCCTGAGGCGCAGAAACGGTTGATTGCGAGACCGGGGATCGACTGATCCAGATCAGAGGCCAGAACAGCCGAGCGCGCAAGACAGCCGCCTTGCTCCATCACCTGCGTGACGTTGCCCCAGATCACGTCCTCAACGGCGTGGCCTTCAAGGTTGTTCCGCTCTTTCATCGCGTTCAGGGTCAGGGCGGACAGGCGCACCGAGGTTACCTCGTGCAGGCTGCCATCTTTCCGGCCCTTGCCGCGCGGGGTGCGCAGGGCATCATAAATATAAGCTTCGGTCATGGGTCTTCTCCTCAAGCTCGATCCGACGGTTTGCCGGGCATCAGGTCATAGGGGTGTTTCCAGCCGGGCTGTTCCGACAAACGGGTCAGCCAGGCGTCGATATGGGGCCAGTCGGCGCGGTCAAAGCCGAATGGTTCGGGGTAATAAAGGTAGCCGCAGCAGCTGAGATCGGCGTTGGTCACGCCGTCACCAACGATCCAGTCTCGGCCTTCCAGGTGCGCGTTCAGCACCTGATAGGCGGCCTTCAGGCGGCCCTGATTGAAGGCGATCACATCCGGGTTGCGATGCTGTTCGGGCAGAAAGTTGATCAGGAACCGGGTCAGGCCCGCCATCGAGCTGAGCTTGTGATTGTCCCAAAGCACCCAGCGCAGAATGTCATAGTTCTCTTCCCGGTCCTTGCCGCCGAACTTGCCGGATTTCTCAGTCACATAGGCCTGAATGGCACCAGATTGGGAGGTTTGGAAATCACCATCGACCATGAAGGGTGCTTCGCCCATCACGTTGATTTCCGAACGGAACTCGGGGCTTCGGGTGACGCCCTTGAAGAAATCTACAAAAACCGGCTCCCAATCGAGACCGGACATTTCCAGCGCCAGAGCGGCCTTGTAGGAATTGCCGCTTTCTCCGAAACAGTGCAGTTTAATGGTCATGCAATCGCCCCTCCCGTGGCGCACGTGGCTAAGCCGGAATTGAGTATTTTTGAAAAGATGAAGGTCAGTCGGTAACCTTTGATCAACCATCTTCCTATTCAATGGTCGTGCGGTACAGGCTGGAGAGCCGATGACCGCAAAAGGTGAAGTCGTCCCTGTCCTGATGGCGAGTGCGCCCGGTGGCAGGGACGCATCGCCGCTTCATCTTTTCATAAATACTCCCGCCGGAGGCATCCGGCATTCAAGTTAGCGGTTTCGTCAAAAATCGTCGTTGGCATTCACTTTTTCCGGGTATCTAGTTCGGAATTAAAGATGCGCAGGCGATGGGTCAGGTTGTCCTCGTTGATTACGCTGTTGAAATTTTCGAACAGAAACGACAGCGCCTCGCCTTCGTCCAGACCAGCATCCCGCGCGAAGGCTTTGAGTTTGCGATACCCGTCTTCAGTCATTGCAACCGGAAAACGGCGGGTCAGGCGAAAACGTTTCGGCATGTTGTTCCTCCGGTAAGCTGGGTCCGGGCAATGTTACCCGGACCCAGACTGTGATCAGAAGTTCGCCGCGTCCAGCGCCATGACCGTGTCCGCACCGGTTTGAATGCGCGACAGGTGCATCGCTGTGGCGGGCAGGCGGCGCGCCATGTAGAAGCGGCCGGTGTTGATCTTGGTCTCGTAGAACTCTTTGTCCGACGCACCACCGTCCAGCGCTTCTTGCGCGGCCTTGGCCATTCGCGCCCACATCAGGCCCAGGCAGACATGGCCAAACATGTGCATGAAGTCATATGAACCGGACAGCGCGTTGTTCGGATTCTTCATGCCTTCCTGCATGAAATACATGCCGGCAGCTTGCAGATCCTTGGACGCAGCCTTCAGCGGTTCGATAAAGGCCTTGTCATAGGCTTCGTTCTGGCCTGCGTTTTCCTTGCAGAAGGTTTTGACCATCTCGAAGAAGGCCATGACGTGCTTGCCGCCATCCTGCGCCAGTTTGCGGCCTACAAGGTCCAGCGCCTGTACGCCGTTGGCGCCTTCATAGATCATGGCGATCCGGGCGTCGCGGGTGTATTGCGACATGCCCCATTCTTCGATGTAGCCATGGCCCCCATAGACCTGCTGCGCCTGAACGGTCATGTCGTAGCCTTCATCCGTAAGGAAGCCCTTGATGACTGGGGTCAGAAGCGAGATCAGCCCGTCCGCGTCTTTGTCACCCGACCGGTGCGCCTTGTCGATCAGGGTTGCACCCCAAAGAATGAACGCGCGTGCGCCTTCGGTGAAGCTTTTCTGATCCATCAGATTGCGACGGATGTCAGGGTGAACGATCAGCGGATCAGCCGGGCCATCGGGGTTTTTCACACCGGTTACATCGCGGCCCTGCAGGCGGTCTTTGGCGTATTCCAGAGCGTTCTGATACGCCGCTTCGGCCTGTGACAGGCCTTGCATGCCCACACCCAGACGCGCTTCGTTCATCATGGTGAACATAGCACGCATACCTTTGTGCTCTTGGCCCAGCAGCCAGCCGGTGGCCTCGTCATAGTTCATGACGCAGGTCGAGTTGCCGTGGATGCCCATCTTTTCTTCGATCTTGCCGACCGAGACGCCGTTGCGTTCGCCCAGCGAACCGTCTTCGTTGACGATGAACTTGGGAACGATGAACAACGAAACGCCTTTGATACCCTCGGGGCCACCGGGGATTTTCGCCAACACCAGATGGATGATGTTGTCGGCCATGTCGTGATCGCCAGCCGAGATGAAGATCTTCTGGCCAGAGATTTTGTAGCTTCCGTCGCCCTGCGGTTCCGCTTTGGTGCGCATCAGGCCCAGATCGGTGCCGCAATGCGGTTCGGTCAGGTTCATGGTGCCGGTCCATTCACAGCTGACCATTTTGGGCAGGTACTTGTTCTTCTGCTCGTCGGTTCCGTGCGCCAGAATCGCCGAGGCCGCGCCGTGCGTCAGGCCCTGGTACATGGTGAAGGCCTGGTTTGAGCCCGAGAACATCTCACCCACAGCGGTGCCAAGCACATAGGGCATGTTCTGACCACCATACTCTTCCGGCATGTCGAGGCCAGTCCAGCCGCCTTCCTTCATCTGCTCGAAGGCTTCCTTGAACCCGGTCGGGGTGTACACAATACCGTTTTCCAACCGGCACCCTTCGGTGTCGCCGACGACGTTCAGCGGATGCAGAACATTTGTGGCAACCTTGCCGGCTTCTTCCAGAACCGCGCCGGTAAACTCGGCTTCCAGTTCGTTATAGCCGGGTATGTCCGACTGCGAGACATTCAGGACGTCGTGCAGGATGAACTGCATGTCTTTGGTTGGCGCGTTGTAAACGGGCATGTGAAGCTCCCTTAATTCATATGTCCGGATGACAGGTCGATGTTACTCGGCTGCCTTCTTTTCCTGTTTCATCGAGGCGATGACTTTCTCGCCCCAGCGCAACTGCTCTTTCAGATCGTCGATGGCCTGCGTCAGCTCTTCGCGGCGCGCTTCCATGTCCTCCAGACGCTCGCACGCGATCTCATAGGTGCGGGTCATCTGCGTGACCTGCTGGTCGCCGACATGGTACAAATCCAGCAGTTGCCGAATTTCTTCCAGGCTGAACCCAAATCGTTTGCCGCGCAGGATCAGTTTGAGCCGCGCCCGATCACGCTTGGTGAACAGACGTTTCTGGCCTTCACGGATCGGGAACAGAAGTTCCTTGGCCTCATAGAACCGCAAGGTGCGTGGCGTGACATCATAGGTCTCGCACATCTCACGGATGGTCATCACATCTTCGGTCATTCGTCATACTCTCGTCACTGGCGTCATGAGATATGAGTTGCGCAGTTGGTACGCGCTTTACAACATGAGAGTGACGTTTACGTAATCCAGACGCTGCGTCATTTCAAAGTTGACGTAACATCCGGTCACGTAAGCACGGTCTGACGCAATTTTCTTTCCGTTGCGTCATGCGGAATTTCCCACCAAAGCTGTCGCAATTGCGGAAACACCGCGCATCTGCTTGCGCAGATCCAGGGTGATCAATTCGAATTTTCGGATTGGGGGCGGCTATCCCAGCGACTTGGCCGTCTGGTCGCGCAGACGCTTGAGCTCGTCCATGGCTTCGTCCAGTTGCTGGCGCTGCTGCTGAAGCTCGTTCATCTGGCGATCCGCCATCTCGACGAAGGTGGCCATTTGCGCCTCATTGCCCTGATCTTCGTAGATCAAAAGCCATTGGCGGATCTCTTCCAGGGGAAATCCGAACTTGCGGCCGCGCATGATCAGCTTCATCCGCGCGCATTCGCGCGGGCCGTAAAACCGGGACCGACCTTCGCGGTCCGGTTGCAAAAGCTCGATGTATTCGTAATAGCGCAGAGTGCGCGGAGTTACGTCGAACTCGGCGCACATCTCTTTGAATGACAAACGGTTGTTGGACATTCCAGATCTCCTTGTCAGCAACCTAGGCGGTCCCGATCCCAAGCGCAACAGGTGGGCTTGCCCTTTACGGAAACAGCGGCTCATAAAGGACGGGCAGAGAACAGGACGCAAACCTATGGTCGACAAGACAGTTTTAGCCCGCCAGTTTATCGAGGCGATCCCCCATGCGCGGGCATTGAACCTCAAGCTCACACAGATCGGCGAGGGCGAGGCAGAGATCACGTTGCCCTACAATGAGGATCTGATCGGTGATCCGCGCACAGGGGTGATTCACGGTGGGGCGATTTCCACAATTCTGGACACATGCTGCGGTGCTGCCGTGATGAGCCACCCGTCGGCCCCCGGCGGGACAGCCACGATTGATCTGCGCATTGACTACATGCGCGCGGCGACACCGGGTCAGACGGTTACAGCGCACGCCGTCTGCTATCACATCACGCGGAACGTGGCGTTTGTACGAGCCACGGCTATGGACCAGGACAAAGACCTGCCGGTGGCCACGGCCTCGGGGTCCTTTACGGTTGAGGGGAAATAACATGGCAAGACCTCGTCCCGAACCAATGCAGGTGGTCAAGCAGCGACGCGATGCAGCGTTGCATGCGCTGGTTGACGGTGTCCCGTATATCCGCTTTCTCAATATCAGCTTCGACCGGCGCGGGGACGAACTGACCGGTGTTCTGAACTTCGACGACAAGTTGATCGGCAACCCGTTTCTGCCTGCGATTCACGGCGGTGTAACCGCGGCATTCCTCGAAGTGACCGCCGTCATTACACTCAGTTGGGAACATATGTTCCCGCGTATCGAAAGTGGCGAGATCGACGGAGAGGCCATTGTGACCGACCCGAATATCCGCTTTCCCAAGACCATCGACTTTACCGTCGACTATCTGCGCTCGGGCCTTCCACGGGACGCATATGCACGGGCCTTCATCAGCAGATCCGGGCGGCGGTATGCCTCGGTCCGGGTCGAAGCCTGGCAGGACAATCATGCGAAACTGTTTGCGCAGGCTTCCGGACATTTCCTGATGCCGCAACCTTCCAGAGATAAGAGCTGACCGTGCAGGACGCCTCGGCGCCCATCACGCACAGGCGGGTGCTGAAGATCGCGGTGCCCATAGTTCTGTCGAATGCCACCGTGCCGATACTGGGTGCGGTGGATACGGGTGTTGTCGGTCAGATGGGCGAGGCGGCCCCGATCGGGGCGGTCGGCATCGGGGCTGTGATCCTGTCCACAATCTATTGGATCTTCGGTTTCCTGCGGATGGGCACAACCGGGATGGCGGCGCAGGCCCGCGGGGCAGGCGACATCGTTGAAACCCGGGCGCTGCTGATGCGCGGCCTGATCCTGGGAGGCGCGGCAGGACTGTTCTTTATCCTTGCGCAAGTGGCTGTGTTTACGGGGGCGTTCGCGCTTTCCCCGGCAAGCCCCGAAGTCGAAGCCCTGACCCGATCCTATCTGGAGATCCGCATCTGGGGGGCGCCCGCCACCATCGCGTTATATGCCGTTACCGGCTGGCTGATCGCCGTCGAGCGTACGCGCGGCGTGTTCATCCTTCAGGTTTGGATGAACGGGTTGAATATCGGTCTCGACCTGTGGTTCGTTCTGGGCCTTGGCTGGGGAGTCGAAGGGGTTGCCATTGCCACCCTGATTGCAGAATGGACCGGATTGGCCTTGGGGTTGTGGCTTTGCCGGGATGGGTTCGCAGATGGAATCTGGCGCGATTGGGCTCGGGTTTTCGATGCCGCCCGGCTGCGGCGCATGTTGCAGGTCAACGGTGATATCATGCTGCGATCGGTTCTGTTGACCGGATCGTTCACGACATTCCTTTTTGTTGGCTCGGATCTGGGTGACGTGAATCTGGCGGCCAATCAGGTCTTGCTGCAATTTCTTGAAATTACCGCCTTTGCGCTTGATGGGTTCGCCTTTTCCGCCGAAGCGCTGGTCGGAGGCGCAGTCGGCGCCAGAGACAGGTATCAGGTGCGTCGCGCCTCTGTCATGGCCTCGCAATGGGGTGTTGGGGGCGCGCTGTTGCTGGCTGCGGTTTTCTTCGTCGCCGGCCCGGCGCTGATCGACCTGATGTCAACTTCACCGCAAGTGCGTGAAGCCGGGCACGAATACCTGTTCTGGGCCGCAATCGCCCCGGTGATCGGGGTGGCAAGCTGGATGTTCGACGGTATCTACATCGGTGCCACCTGGACCCGCGCCATGCGAAACGCGATGATTCAGTCGGTGGCGATCTATGTGGTCGCTTTGTTCATGCTGGTGCCTGTCTTCGGCAATCATGGCCTGTGGGCCGCGCTGATGGTTCTCAACATCGCACGTGGTGTAACGATGGGCTGGCGCTATCCCAAGCTTGAAGCCCAGGTGGCCTAGAGCAGCGTCAACAGTTTTTCCGGCGGACGCCCGATGGCGGCTTTGTCTCCTGCAATTGCAAGAGGGCGCTCGATCAGGATCGGGTTTTCGGCCATGGCACGGATCAGGTCATCGTCGGGCGAGGTTTTGGCCAGCCCCAGTTCCTTGAACCGTTTTTCGCCTGTGCGCATCATTTCGATGGGCGACAGCCCAAGGGCGGATTGCGCAGCGCGCAACTCGTCTATTGACGGCGCGTCTTCCAGGTACTTTCGAACGCAGACCTGCGCACCGTTTTCTTCCAAAAGCGCCAGACCGGCGCGGGATTTGGAACAGCGGGGGTTGTGCCAGTATTCGATCACAGCCAATCCTCTCGTTTGCTGCCGACGGCTTGCGATACGGTGTCAAAACCGTCACGCGCCAGCAAGTCATCCAGCCCTTTGGCGATGTCGGCCGCCAGGGAAATGCCGCCATACACCATTGCGGTATAGAACTGCACGGCCGATGCCCCGGCGCAAATTTTGGCATAGGCCTGTTCGGCATTGCTGATGCCGCCCACGCCTATCAGGGGGATATCCCCGCCCGTCAGTTTGCTCAGCCGAGCCAGTACACGGGTGGATTTTTCAAACAGCGGGGCGCCCGACAATCCACCACTTTCGTCTTTCTGCGCGCTGCGCAACCCGTCGCGGGACAGGGTGGTGTTGGTGGCGATCACAGCGTCCACCCCGGTTTCGCGTGCGACCTCGGCGATGTCCTGCAATTCGGCCTCGGTAAGATCCGGTGCGATCTTCAGGAAGATCGGCAACGGGCGCGGCAGCGCATCACGTGTCTCGATCACACCGCTCAACAACGCGGTGAGAGCGGCTTTGCCCTGCAAATCCCGCAGCCTTTCCGTATTCGGCGATGATACGTTGACGGTTGCAAAATCCAGATGTTCGGCACAATGGGCCAGCACTTTGACAAAATCGCCCGCGCGGTCTTCGCTGTCCTTGTTGGCCCCCAGATTCAGGCCAATGACCGCATCTTTGGGGCGGTCTGCCAGCCGTTTGGCCATCACCTTCATGCCTTCATTGTTGAAGCCAAAGCGGTTGATGGCTGCCTTGTCCTCGGTCAGGCGAAACAGGCGGGGTTTGGGGTTTCCCGGTTGCGGGCGCGGCGTGACCGCCCCGACCTCGACAAAACCGAACCCGGCGCGGGACAGTGGGGTCAGAACCTCGCCGTTCTTGTCGAACCCGGCGGCCAGCCCAACCGGGTTCGGAAGGGTCAGCCCGGCAACGACGGTTTTCAGGCGCGGCGTCGTTACCGGCCCGGGTGCGGGTGCAAGCCCTGCCTTCAACACTTTGATCGACATCCCGTGGGCGGTCTCGGGGTCCATGCGGTGCAGGGCGGCAAGGCCCAGTTTCTCTGTCAGTGTCATCCGAATGTCGCCCCGGCTTCACCTGAACCGCATCGGATCAGGCGCGACGTTTCCACCGCCGCCTGACGATGGATCACCGCCGCACGATAGGCTGGGTCGGTGACCATTTCCAGAAATGCATGTGCCGTTGGATAGCGGGCAATGAAAACGGCATCCCACGCCTCGTCCGCCGGGCCAATCAGCGTCGTTTCAAACACCCCACGCCAAAGGATGCGCGCCCCGATACGTTCAATGATCGGAGCGGTTTCAGCCCCGTTGTTCTGATAGGCTTGCGCTCCGGTCAGGCCTGCATTCGCCAATTCGTGCGCGGGTGGGTATTGCGCCTTGGCCCGAAACTTCACCAGATTGAGCATTTCGATCGGCTGGTCCCGATCCAATGCCTTGAAGGCCTCGAACTGGTCGCGGTCCGGGTCGATATAGGGTGTCATGACATGTCCTTTGGGAACTGGTGCGCGGTGCCGTCAAAAGGCAGAGGGCGTGACCAGACAACATCGCTCATCCGGATCTGGCGATAGAGATGCGGGAACAGGGCACCCCCGCGCGAGACCTCCCATCTCAGGTCGTCGCCCATCGCATCTGCGTCACAGGCCAGCAAAACCAGACCATCGACACCGGCAAAATGTTTGGCTGCGGTTTCAGCGGCTTGTTCAGCGGTGGAAAAGTGGACAAACCCGTCAGCGACGTCGATCGGAGCACCGTCCGAGGCACCCTGGTTCTGCAAGGCGGCCCACTCTTCGGCTCGGAAAATCTTGTAAATCAGCATACGGACCTGATGCCCCGCGCGGAAGATGGAATCAAGTCGGATTTCTTCTTTGACTCTCTGCCGTCATGCGCGCACGATCACCACAAATAATAACTGGGAGTACCATGATGCAGACCCGAATTTTGACTTCAGTTGCGGTTCTGGGCCTGACCGCCGGAGTTGCGGCAGCCGACTACAAACTGACAATTTTGCACACCAACGATTTTCATTCTCGCTTCGAGCCGATCAACAAATACGACAGCGGATGCGACGCGGAAGACAATGCCGAAGGAAAGTGCTTTGGTGGATCGGCGCGCCTGGTCACAGCCGTGAATGAAGCACGTGAGCGTGCCGGCAATTCGATTCTGGTGGATGGCGGCGATCAGTTTCAGGGGTCTCTTTTCTACACGTACTACAAGGGCAAGGTCGCTGCCGAGTTCATGAACAAGCTGGGCTATGACGCGATGACCGTGGGCAATCACGAGTTTGACGACGGCCCGGAAGTGTTGCGTGGCTTTATCGACTCGGTCGATTTCCCGGTCCTGATGTCCAATGCCGATATTCGCGACGAAGAACTTTTGACCGACCACATCAAGAAGTCCACCATAATCGAGGTGGGGGGCGAACAGATTGGCCTGATCGGGCTGACGCCGATCGATACGCATGAACTTGCGTCGCCTGGTCCCAACGTGACCTTTTCAGACCCGGTACCGGCTGTTCAGGCCGAGGTCGACAAGCTGACGGGCGAAGGCGTCAACAAGATCATCGTACTCAGCCATTCGGGCTATGGCGTCGATCAGCGTGTCGCGGCTGAGACAAGCGGCGTCGACGTGATCGTTGGCGGCCATTCGAACACCTATCTTTCGAATGCATCGGACAAGGCCGTGGGCCCGTATCCCACGGTTGTCAACGGTGTGCAGATCGTTCAAGCCTATGCCTACGGCAAGTTTTTGGGCGAACTGAACGTCACGTTTGATGATGAAGGCAATGTGGTCGAAGCTGTTGGTGAACCCTTGATCATGGACAATACCGTGACCGAGGATCAGGCCGCATTGGACCGGATCGCGGAACTTGCTCAGCCTCTGGATGAAATCCGAAACAAGGTTGTCGCCAGCGCGGCCGAGGCCATCGAGGGGGATCGCTCTGTATGTCGCGTACAGGAATGCCAGATGGGCAATCTTGTTGCCGATGCGATGCTGGCGCGGGTTGCCGATCAGGGCGTTCAGATTGCCATCGCGAACTCGGGTGGTTTGCGGGCGTCTATCGACCCCGGAGAAGTGACCATGGGCGAAGTGCTGACCGTGCTGCCGTTCCAGAACACGCTGTCCACTTTTGAGATCACCGGGCAGACCGTTGTTGACGCGCTGGAAAACGGTGTAAGCCAGGTGGAAGAGGTCAAGGGCCGGTTCCCGCAAGTGGCGGGCCTGCGCTTTACCTGGGATCCCAGCGTAGCGCCGAACGAAGGGCGTATCATTGATGTGATGGTCGCCGAGGGTGATGGGTTCGTTTCGATTGACCCGAACAAAACCTACCTGGTCGTAACCAACAACTATGTCCGCAACGGTGGCGATGGGTATTCGATGTTCGAGGGCGATGACAAGAACGCCTATGATTTCGGTCCGGATCTTGCGGATGTAACCGCGGAATATCTGGCCGAAAACGCGCCGTACCAGCCTTATGTTGACGGACGCGTCCAACAGAAGTGACTCTGTTTTCGAAAAGGACAAAAGCCGCGTCATCATGATGCGGCTTTTCTGCTTCTGCGGATCAACTGAAGTCGTATTCCGGCCAAAGTTCCGGGTCAAAGCCGTCCAGCACCGGTTTGATCTGATCCGTGACCTCGCGCCAGCGCCCGATTGACTTGGTCGAGATCTTGCTGCGCACCTGATCAACGCTGGCCGTACGCACCTGTCTGGTGTTCTTTTCGGGATGCACCATGGATTGGCACCACTCAATACCGCAAAACTCGGCAACGCGCTGGCTGTGGATCAGGGGGTCCACCACCAGATCTTCATAAGGCAGTGTCAGAATGCGGTTTCCGAACAGCTTGTCCCAATGAGACATGTACCGGCGATACAGATTTGCGGTATGCGCGATCGCTTCAAGGTTGGATGTGTCGTTCATGCCGTCTGCAAGGAACCGCTGGATCCATTTTGACAAACCGACATCGCGTGGATCCCGCAGCATGTTGATGATCCGGGCATTCGGGAAGGCTGCAAGAATGAAGCCGACATTTTGATAATTGTGCGGCATCTTGTCGACAAAGGCGATTGAATCCGCCGGAATCCGGGGCATCTGATCCAGGTAGCTTTGGGCAATTGCTTTCACGGCTTCTGAATCGAGCGACGTGCCGGACGTATAAAGCTTGGCGGAAAGGTCGGTCATCAGCATCAGCTCGCCGCAACCGGCGATACCGGGCGCAGAGCTCAGCATCATCTCCATCAAAGTGGTTCCGGATCGCGGCTGACCGATGACAAAGATTGGTGTCGGCGTGCTGTTTTGCCCTGCACTGACCCCAGGCGACCCTCCAGGGAACATGTCCAGAATATCGGATAATTTGTTCTCTTCGATTTCGGGGTCGTAGGGCAGAATACTCTGTTGGATTGCGGTTGCCTTTGCAAATTGCGGCAACGCCTTGGCCAAGCCTTCGCTTTTTTCGATCAGATGTGCCTTGGCAAACTCGAGCTCTTGCAAAGGTTGATTTGTTTGAGCGATGGCCTCGTTCAACGCAGGGATCATCTGCGGCACGTTTTCCGGTGCGGTCAATATTGCGGATTGCAACAGGGCATTCGGGTTGTGGGGATCGGTTTCCAGGATGTTTTGAAGAACTTTGATCGCTTCGGCCCTGTCACCAGTCTGGTGCAGATTGATGGCCATTTGCAATGCAATCGTTGTGTTCTTTGGTTCCAACTCGTACGCGCGTTGGATATGTTGGATATCCCGCGTGTTTTCTTCGACAAAACCGATGCTTTGGAAGGCGCGGGCGCGCTTTGAGAGCAATTCGGCGTTGTCCGGATCAGACGCCAGTTTGTGTGTGGTGAACTGGATGATTGATCGCCAGTTTTCCCCTTGGCGTTGAATTTCGTCGATGACTCTGGTGAGTTCACGATTGTTTGGAAATCGTTCAATCTTTTTCTCTGCGTAGGTCAATGCCTGCACAATTTGCCCTGTCTGCATCAGAGCGTTTGCCAGGTTCTCGGCAAACTGCGGATCATCGGGCTTCATCCGCGAGGCTTCAATGAAATGCGGAATGGATTTTCTGTA